>NCET01000434.1 GCA_002280815.1 Flavobacteriales bacterium 32-34-25
ATTGAATAAAAACAACAATGTTCAATAAAAACTATCTCTTTCTTATTTTACTCTTTGCGGGATTCGTTTCTGCACAGGAAGTTCATAAAAAAGAAAACACCTCATTTCAGCCAACAATTCAATCCTCAAAAACCTGGGTGTATTGGTATTGGATGAAATCGGCATATTCTAAACTTGGCATTACTGCCGACTTAGAAGCGATGAAACAAGCTGGAATTGCAGGTGCTTATTTGATGACGATAAAAGGACCAAGTACTCCGCCATTAATTGACCCACCCGTTTTGCAACTGAGTCCTGAGTTTTGGGATATGGTGCGTTGGGCTTTTATTGAAGCAGATCGTTTGGGTTTAAAATTAGCGTTCCATGCAGCCGATGGTTTTGCCGTTGCCGGTGGACCGTGGATTACTCCTGAAATGTCGATGCAAAAAGTAGTTTGGTCAACAACAGAATTTGTTGGAGGGAAAAAATTGACGACCAAATTAGCAGTGCCAGAGCATTACAAAGAATACTATAAAGACATTGCCACTTTTGCGATTCCGATAAAAGAAAATAATTTACTTGCAAATCAATCGTAATTGAAACTAAGGGCAGAGATTTTCAGGCACAACGTTTAATTGTGGAAGTGAGTAATGATGGTGTCAATTTTAAATTTCACGAAAGAATGATTGCTCCACGCCACGGTTGGCAAGACATGGATGTGAATCATACTCACACTATCAAACCCGTAACGGCTAGATATTTCCGATTTGTTTATGATGTAACCGGAACAGAACCCGGAGCAGAAGATCTGGATTTTGCCAAGTGGAAACAGAATAATTTGAAAGTGAGTAAAATCACGCTTTCAAACCAATCATTAATCGATAATTTCGAAGGAAAATCAGGAGCAGTATGGCGATTGAGTCCAACAACAACTGCGGAACAAATTCCGAATGCAGAATCCGTTAAAAAATCTAGCATTGTCAATATTTCAAAATTTGTTGATGCAGATGGTAATTTAAGTTGGAAAGCACCAAAAGGGAAATGGAAAATTATCCGAATGGGACATACTTCTACCGGGCATGAAAATGCTACTGGTGGAGCAGGAAAAGGTTTGGAAGTAGATAAATTCAATCCTGAACTGATCCGTTTTCAACTGGATCATTGGTTTGGCGAAGCTATTCGTACTGCTGGACCTGAACTGGCTTCAAGAGTATTGGAAATTTTACATTTGGATAGCTGGGAATGTGGCAGTCAGAATTGGTCTTCAGTTTTTCAGGCTGAATTTCAGAAAAGAAGAGGTTATGATATAGTGGATTATTTGCCTGTAATGGCTGGAATTCCTATCGAAAGTGTTACGACTTCTGAAAAGGTTTTATACGATGTTAGAAAAACAATAGCTGAATTAGTTGCGGATAATTTTTATGGAACGGTGGCTGATATCGCTAAAAAAGCGAATGTGAAGTTTAGTTCCGAAAATGTGGCGCCAACAATGATGAGCGATGGCTTGTTGCACTTTAAATATGTGGATTATCCAAGCGGTGAGTTTTGGTTAAAAAGCCCTACGCACGACAAACCTTTTGATATGTTAGACGCTATTTCGGGCGGACATATTTATGGGAAAGACATCATCCAAGCGGAAGCTTTTACGGCTTTGCGAATGGATTGGGACGAACATCCGGGAAATTTAAAAACGCTGGCTGATAGAAATTATGCTTTGGGAATCAACCGTTTTTTCTATCATGTTTTTGTGCATAATCCTTGGACGGACAGAAAACCAGGAATGACTTTAGACGATATTGGAACTTTTTTTCAAAGAGACCAAACTTGGTGGAAACCCGGAAAATCTTGGTTTGATTATTGCCAACGAGTACAATTGCAATTGCAAAAAGGAAAACCGGTGGTGGATTTAGCCGTTTTTATTGGTGAAGATTTGCCATCGCGTTCGCTGGTTCCTGATCGTTTGTTTCCTTTTGTTCCTAATGTTTTTGGAGCTGAAAGAGTGGCGAGTGAAAAAACACGATTAGAAAACGAAGGGCAACCGGCAACCAAAATGCCTAAAGAAGTTACCTATTCGAAAAATAATACCGATTTATCACAATGGATAAATCCAATGAATGGCTACCAATACGATTCTTTTAATGCCGATGTTTTACTGAACAGAGCGAAGGTTGAAAATGGAAAAGTGACTTTTGGCGGCGGAATTGAATACGGAGCTTTATTGTTTCCAGGAAGTCGAAGAATGGCGCCGAATAAAATTATTTCTTTGGCTGTAGCCGAAAAAATACTGCAATTGGTTAAAGATGGAGCTACGGTATTTATTGACGAAAAACCAATGGATACACCAAGTTTTCAATCGGATTTAGATGCTAAAAAATGGCAGCTTGTTGTTGACGAATTATGGACAAAAGGAAAAGAAGCAACTAATAATGAACAAGGTTCTACTTCATGGAAGCTAGGAAAAGGAACAGTTATTGTGCTTCCGTTTTTAGATACTGATTTTGCAAAAATAGGAATTGAGGCAGATGTTTTATTTTCGGATGCTAAAAACAATGACAGAGGTTCCATTGCCTGGACACACCGAAAAAATGGGAATGAAGAGATTTATTTTCTTTCGAATCAAATAGAAGAAAAAAGACAAATAGGAGTTTCGTTTCGAATTACTGGAAAGATTCCCGTTTGGTACAATCCGGGTACAATCCGGTAACTGATACAAGTTCGGCATTAGCCAATTGGAAAATTGAAAATGGAAGAACAATTATTCCATTGGAGCTAGATAAAAATGAATCAGGTTTTGTGATTTTTAAAGAAGAAACTCAAAATACTTCGGCGAAAGGGACTCAAAATAATGCTGATTTTGAAACCATACAAACCTTAGATGAAAATTGGGAATTGCAATTTGATGCTGAATTTAAAGGTCTAAAAGAAGTAGTGAAAATCAACCAACTTTTTGACTGGAGTACTTCTGAAAATAAAAATATTAAGTATTATTCGGGAACAGCAGTTTATAAAAAAGATTTTGTTTGGAATGGAAAAAATGCTGATAAAATCTGGATCGATTTAGGTGTCATCGCTAACATTGCCGAAGTGACGGTTAATGGAATAGATTGTGGAACGATTTGGACTTTTCCATACCGCACTGATATTTCTAAAGCATTGAAAAAAGGAAAAAATACGATTATTATAAAGATTACGAATACCTGGGCGAATCGATTAATTGGAGACCAAAAGTTACCTGAAAAAGACCGATTGACCTGGACAACCGCCCGTTACAGGTTAGTTGAAAGTGAGAATTTATTAAAAGC
>NCET01000435.1 GCA_002280815.1 Flavobacteriales bacterium 32-34-25
TACTTAATTATTTTCTAAAAACTGCGTTTTCGCAACTTTTAACTAGTTTATAGTACTTAAATTTGCTGAAAAATATAAGTATTATGAAAAACACAAACTCCCTATCAAAATCACACCGAATGTTATTTCTCAATACATTGGCCTTCACAGTATGTTTTGCCTGTTGGACATTAAATGGTGTATTAGTAACCTATTTAGTAGACAAAGGCATCTTCAATTGGAGCGTGGTACAAGTAGGATGGTTATTAGGAATTCCTATTTTAACGGGAGCCATCATGCGTTTGCCAATAGGAATCCTTACCGATAAATATGGTGGAAAATACGTATTCACATCATTATTACTTTTATGTTCCATTCCGCTTTTTCTTTTACCGCTAGCTGATAGTTTTTTCATGTTTGCTGTATTAAGTTTTTTATTCGGAATGGTAGGAACAAGTTTTGCCGTTGGTGTGGGGTATACTTCTATTTTGTATCCAAAAGAGTGGCAAGGTAGAGCATTAGGTATTTTCGGAATGGGAAATGCAGGTGCTGCAATTACTACTTTTATTGCTCCTTCCCTATTGAATCATTTTGCTATTTCCGATCCTGAAAACGGATGGAAAACACTGCCTATTATCTACGGAGCAGCCTTATTGGTTATTGGAATTTGCTTTATCATTTTTGCCGAAAATAAAAAATTAGAAAAATCGACTAAAACAATTCCACAAATGCTTTCTACGCTAAAAAACGTTCGCGTTTGGCGTTTTGGAGCATACTATTTCTTAGTATTTGGTTGTTTTGTGGCGTACTCACAATGGTTGTTGCCTAACTTTATGAATGTGTACCAAACCAGCTTAGTTATGGGCGGAATGTTTGCTACCTTATTCAGTTTACCATCAGGAGTTATTCGTGCCTTTGGTGGATATTTATCTGATAAATATGGTGCCAGACTAGTAATGTACTGGGTATTGGGAACATCAGTATTATTTAGCGCATTATTGATGGTGCCAAAAATGGAAATCACTACAGCTGGTGCTGGAATTATGGCAAAAAAAGCGGGTGTAGTTACTGAAGTTTCGGCAACCAATATCAAAATAGACGAAACCGCTATTCCTATAAAAGCCAAAGAAGAACTAGAAAGCGATGGAACTGGTATTTTTCCAAGCAAAACCTCTTGGCAAGAAGTTGTTGTAACCCAAAACCAAAACGTTGCTAAAAAAGAATTACTTGCAAAAGGAATTACCAAAATTAAATTTGATGCTAACATGTGGGTTTACCTGGTTTTAGTAGTTTTAATTGGTATCTCCTGGGGAATTGGTAAAGCAGCTGTTTACAAACACATCCCTGAATATTTCCCTACCGAAGTAGGTGTTGTAGGTGGAATGGTGGGTCTTTTAGGTGGACTTGGTGGCTTCTTTGGTCCTATCATCTTTAGTTACTTACTGGAATGCACCGGACTTTGGTCTAGTTCATGGTTATTTGTATTGTTGTTCTCCATCATTTGTTTGGTTTGGATGCACATTACCATTACTAAAATGATGAATAAAAACGAGCCTATATTGTCTAAACAAATAGAAACAAAAAGCTAAATTCTAGCAACTCAATACTTAAAACCTCCCTCTCGTTTGTATTTCAAATGAAAGGGAGGTTTTTTTTGGAGCTAATCCCGTCATCCGCTCTATCTTTGTCTCGTTAAAGAAACGAGACAAAGGATGCCGCTTCTACCGGGGCTAGAGAAACTGCTAACAGCCAAAACCGAAAAACGTTAGGCAGAATTGTATTGTACCCCTAACAATGGGCTAAATACTTTGCCGAGTTACTGACGGAGATGCTTCCTTCGTCAGCAGGACAAGATTGTGGATAAAACTACTTTAAAACGTTCTTTTACACAAACCAAAACCGCCCAGTTTGTCATTTACAGAAATGACACAAAATACGTTTAACTTCATGGCATTAGCCAAAGCTTCGGGACAGACTGACAAAAGTAATATTGACCTCTAAAAGACATCAAAAATCCTTTTTGTAATGTAAAAAACGTTACAAAAAGGATTTTTTATTTTGAAACCAATAATCCGCTGCTTTAAACACTTGGTTCCGGAACCACCTCTGGCGATTCACCGCTTAAAGTATTATAAATAACATAATCATTGTACTTAGCCACATCGCTGGTTTCCCAGATACTAAGCCCTATGGTAGTATATTTTACCAGCGTATTATAAATAGCATTCCCCGCTTCTACACGGTCTTCCTGCATAATATCACGCTCGCCTATT
>NCET01000060.1 GCA_002280815.1 Flavobacteriales bacterium 32-34-25
TCGTAGTTCACACCAACATTAGTGTTTACTTTGAAAATAATTCCTTCTGCTTCTAAGATAGCTACACGACGGTCAATAATTCCTTTTTCCATTTTGAAGTTAGGAATTCCGTAACGTAGCAATCCTCCAATAGCATTGTCTCTTTCAAAAACAGTTACTGTGTGACCAGCTCTGTTTAATTGTTGAGCAGCTGCTAAACCAGCAGGTCCTGAACCCACAACAGCTACAGTTTTACCTGTTCTTGTTTTTGGTGGTTGAGGTTTAATCCAACCTTCTGCAAAGGCACGTTCAACAATATTTTTTTCTATATTTTCAATAGATATTGGCTCTTCAATGATTCCCAATACACATGCTTTTTCACATGGAGCAGGACATAAACGTCCTGTAAATTCAGGGAAGTTGTTTGTAGAATGTAGTATCCAAGAAGCTTTTTGCCATTCACCTTGGTGAACCATGTGGTTGAAATCAGGAATTAAATTCCCTAATGGACATCCACTGTGGCAAAATGGAATTCCACAATCCATACAACGTGATCCTTGTTTTGTAATTTCAGCTTCACTCAAAGGAACTGTAAATTCTTTATAATGTCCTACACGCTCTTGTACTGATGTGTATGATTCATCTTTTCTTTCGAATTCTTTAAAACCTGTTACTTTTCCCATTGTATTATGCTGTTAATTCTTCTACCATTTGTACCTCAGTTTCCAAACGCTTTAATGCTTTTTTGTACTCTGTAGGCATTACTTTTACAAAATTTTCTAAGCTTGTATTCCAATCATTTAATAATTCGATACCTTTTGTACTACTAGTGTAGTCTACGTGTCTTTGTATTAAATGTTTTAATTCGTCAGCTTCGTTTCCTTCAATTGTTTCAAACTCGATGGTTTCAGTATTACATAAACCATTTTTGAATTTGTTTTCAGGATCATAGATATAGGCGATTCCACCACTCATACCTGCTGCAAAGTTTCTTCCAGTTTTACCTAGAACAACTACTTTACCACCAGTCATGTATTCGCAACCGTGATCTCCCACACCTTCAACTACAGCAGTAGCTCCAGAGTTACGAACTGCAAAACGCTCTCCTGCAATACCGTTGATGAAAGCTTCCCCTTCAATAGCTCCAAATAAACAAACGTTACCTACAATAATATTTTCTGAGGCAACAAAAGTAGCTTTTGCTGGTTTTTTGATGATTAATTTAGCTCCAGATAAACCTTTACCTAAATAATCATTTGTGTTTCCTTCAACAGTAAAAGTCAATCCGTGTGCACTAAATGCTCCTAAACTCTGACCTGCAGAACCTGTGAAATTAATGTTTAAAGTATCTTCTGGTAGGCCTAAGTGACCATATATTTTAGAAATTTCGTTACTAACAATAGCTCCCACTGAACGGTCGGTATTTTTAATAGGATATTCTAAAGTCATTTTTTCTTTTCTGTACAAAGCACGGTGAGAATCTTTCAAGATTTGGAAATCCATTACGTTTTCTAATCCGTGATCTTGTTTCTCTGTGTTACGAACCGTTTTGTATTTATAAGCATCTGGTCTGTGTAAGATAGATGATAAATCTAAACCTCTGGCTTTGTAATGTGTAATTGCTTTATTCGAATTGATTTTGTGCGTTTGACCAATCATTTCTTCTAAAGTTCTGAAACCAAGTGACGCCATGATACCTCTTAACTCTTCTGCAACATAGTAGAAGAAGTTAATTACGTGCTCAGGAGTTCCTTTAAAGTTTTTACGCAATTCTTTATCCTGAGTAGCAATACCTACCGGGCAAGTATTCAAGTGACATTTACGCATCATGATACATCCAGAAGCAACAAGAGGAGCAGTAGCAAAACCAAATTCTTCAGCACCTAATAAAGCAGCGATAGCTACGTCACGTCCTGTTTTTAACTGTCCGTCACATTCTACAACAATACGGCTTCTTAGGTTGTTTAATACTAAAGTTTGTTGTGCTTCAGCCAATCCAAGTTCCCAAGGAAGACCAGCGTGTTTCAATGAAGTTAATGGAGAAGCTCCAGTACCACCATCATAACCAGCAATTAATACAACGTCAGCTTTTGCTTTAGCAACACCCGCAGCAATTGTTCCAACACCAACTTCAGAAACTAATTTCACGTTAATACGTGCTTCTCTGTTAGCGTTTTTCAAGTCAAAGATTAATTGTGCTAAATCCTCAATGGAGTAAATATCGTGGTGTGGCGGAGGTGAAATCAATCCTACAAAAGGAGTTGAGTTACGAGCAGATGCAATCCAAGGCAATACTTTTTCACCTGGTAATTGTCCACCTTCTCCAGGTTTTGCACCTTGAGCCATTTTAATTTGAATCTCTTTTGCACTAGATAAATAGTGAGAAGTTACTCCAAAACGTCCAGAAGCTACTTGTTTGATAGCCGAGTTACGACTGTCACCGTTTACATCTGGTTGGAAACGAGTTCTGTCTTCTCCACCTTCACCTGAATTAGATTTTCCTCCAATACGGTTCATTGCGATAGCTAGGTTCTCGTGTGCTTCTCTAGAGATAGATCCATAAGACATTGCACCCGTTTTGAAACGTTTTACAATATCAGTCCATGGTTCTACTTCGTCTAATGGAATTGGATCTAAGTTGTCAAATTCGAATAAACCACGAATGGTCATTAAATTTTTAGCCTGATCGTTTACAGTTTTAGCATAAACATCATAACTGTCCTGATCGCTTAAACGTACTGCTTGTTGTAATTTAGCAATAGTAGTAGGGTTGAACATGTGTCTTTCCCCGTTACGTCTCCATCTGTATTCTCCACCAATATTTAAACCTAATCTGTTAGGAATTAATACATCTGGGTAAGCATATTGGTATCTTTCGCTAATTTCTTTTTCAATTTCATACAGTCCAATACCTTCAATTCTTGAAGCAGTGTAAGGGAAGTATTTTTGAACAAATTTAGAGCTGAAACCAACAATTTCGAAAATTTGAGAACCTCTGTATGAATGTAAAGTAGAGATTCCAATTTTGTTCATGATTTTTAAAATTCCTGAACCAATTGCTTTGTTGAAGTTATCAACTGCTTTTTGTTCGCTAATTCCAGTGATGAAACCTTCTTGTACTTGTACACGAATGATTTCGTTAACCATGTAAGGGTTAATTGCACTTGCTCCATAACCAAATAATGTTGCAAAATGGTGTGGCTCACGTGGTTCAGCAGATTCGATAATAATATCAAAGTAAGAACGCTTACGCAAACGGTTCATTTGGTGGTGAACGTAAGAACAAGCTAGTAAAGCTGGGATTGGAGCAAACTCTTTATTCACACCTCTATCAGATAAGATAATGATGTTAGTTCCTCTATCAACTGCTTTGCTGATTTGAGTGATAATGTTTTCTAAAGCATTTTCTAAACCATTTAAACCTTTATCTTTTGTATATAAAATTTCAATAGTTTCTGCTTTGAAATTATCGATATCAATGTTTCTGATTTTTTCTAAGTCATCGTTAGAAATAACCGGATTTTGAATTCTTAATTTTCTACATTGTTTGCTGGAAATATCAAAGATGTTTCTGTCTTGACCTAAAGCTAAACTAATGTCAGTTACAATTTCTTCACGGATACCATCCAAAGGTGGATTAGTTACCTGAGCAAATAATTGTTTGAAATAGTTAGGAATCAATTGTGGTCTATCAGATAAAACCGCAAGAGGTGTATCGATACCCATAGAACCCAAAGCTTCTTTTCCAGCTTGAGCCATTGGCGTAATCATATCTTGAATATCCTCTAATGTATAGTTGAATAAACGCTCTCTAGTTTTTAAATCGATAGTTTCAATTGGGCAAACTTTAGTTGTAGTAGGAACGTCTTTTAGGTTCAAACGGTATTGGTTTAACCATTCTTGATACGGTCTTTCAGAAACAATTTTGCTTTTGATTTCCTCATCATTGATGATACGTCCTTTGTTCATGTCTACCAAGAACATTTTTCCTGGCTCTAATCTACCGTGGCTTTCTACATCTTCCGGATCAACAGTTACAACACCAATTTCTGATGCCATAATCAATTTACCACTTTTAGTTACAGTATAACGAGAAGGTCTTAAACCGTTACGGTCTAATAATGCTCCTACATAATCTCCGTCAGAGAAAGGTACAGAAGCTGGTCCATCCCATGGTTCCATGATGCAAGCATTGTATTCGTAGAATGCTTTTCTTTCGTCAGACATGGTTTTGTGTTTCTCCCATGCTTCAGGAATCATCATCATCATTACTTCTGGTAATGAACGTCCAGTGTGAGTTAATAACTCAACAACCATATCCATAGAAGCTGAATCTGATTTCCCAGGTAAAATAATAGGGAATAAACGCTCTATTTGCGGTCCAAATACATCACTTTTCATGATTTCTTCACGAACACGCATTCTACTTACGTTACCTCTTAAAGTATTGATCTCACCATTTTGACACATGTATCTAAATGGTTGAGCTAATTCCCAAGTTGGCATTGTATTGGTAGAGAAACGTTGGTGAACTAACGCTAAACGAGTAACTAAATCCGTTTGTTGTAAGTCAGTATAATATGGCCCAATATCCTCAGGCATAATGATACCTTTATATATTAAGGTAGTAGTAGATAAACTTGGTAAGTAAAAGTATGAACTTTGTGATATTTTAGAATTCGCAATAGCGTGTTCTGTAATTTTACGAGCAGCGTATAATTTAGCTTTAAATGTAGCCTCATCAATAGCTTCACTTTTTCCAACAAAGATTTGCTCAATAGTTGGTTCAGAAGCTAAAGCAATTTCTCCTAATTGAGTTGAATCAACAGGAACTTCTCTCCATCCTAAAACAGTAAGTCCTTGTGCTTTAATTTCTTTTTCAAATATGTCTTTACAAAAAACGTATTGATTTTGGATTTTTGGCAAAAATACCATCCCGACAGCATACTCACGTGCAGCAGGTAATTTGAAATCACAAACTCTATTGAAATATTCGTGAGGAATGTCAATCAAAAGTCCAGCTCCATCTCCCGTTTTTCCGTCAGCACTTACACCACCACGGTGTTCTAATTTTACTAGAATTTCTAATGCGTCGTGAATAATTTGATTTGTCTTCTCACCTTTAAGGTTGCAAATAAAACCAGCTCCACAGTTTTCATGCTCGAATTCTGGCAAATAAAGGCCTTGTTCTTTAAGTTTCATGCTTGATAATTTTTTCTACAAAAATAGATATTTCATTAAATATAATCCATCGATTTGGACTATAATAAGCTACTTTTACAGGAATAATAGAAAAATGTATAATAAATAATAATAATTGCATTATTTACGCTATGTATTAACAAATCGTTAATATAGCTTCGTTTTTAGGGTGTTATTTTGACAATTATTTCTGATTTTTTTAAATTCATAATTGTTATATTCAATATAAAAGCGTCGGTTCGCTCTTTTTTTTGCTGCAAAATCTTTTTTTATATAAAAAAATAAAGGTAAAAGCGTCTTTTTTTAACTTTATTTATAAGATATTTTAAATCCTTAAAAAGATTTCAGATTTAACTTCATTTTTGCTACTTTTGTCGCACTCATATTTTGAAATAAATTCAGAATCCAGACAAATTCTATATTATGAACATACACGAATATCAAGGAAAAGAGATTTTAGCTAGCTACGGAGTACGCGTTCAGCGCGGAATTGTTGCTAATAATGCGGTTGAAGCTGTTGCTGCTGCAAAACAATTAACTACCGAAACTGGAACAAGTTGGTACGTTGTAAAAGCCCAAATTCACGCTGGTGGACGTGGTAAAGGAGGCGGGGTTAAACTTGCTAAAGGAATCGATAAAGTAGAAGAAATTGCAAGCGAAATTATCGGAATGCAATTAATCACTCCTCAAACTTCTGCAGAAGGAAAAAAAGTACACAAAGTTTTAATTGCTGAAGATGTTTACTATCCTGGAGAATCTGAAACTTCTGAGTTTTATGTTTCTGTTTTATTAAACAGAGGAACTGGTCGCAACATGATTATGTATTCTACTGAAGGTGGAATGGATATTGAAGAAGTGGCTGAACATACACCTCATTTAATTTTTACTGAAGAAATTGATCCAAATGTAGGATTACAAGGTTTCCAAGCAAGAAGAATTGCTTTTAATTTAGGACTTTCAGGAAATGCTTTTAAAGAAATGGTGAAATTCATCGATTCATTATACAAAGCTTACATTGGTTCTGACGCTTCTATGTTTGAAATCAACCCAGTTTTAAAAACATCTGATAATAAAATTTTAGCTGTTGATGCTAAAGTAAATATTGACGACAACGCATTGTACAGACAAAAAGCTTATGCAGAAATGCGTGATATTCTTGAAGAAAATGCAATTGAAGTTGAAGCTAAAGAAGTAGGATTGAACTATGTAGATCTTGATGGTACTGTAGGTTGTATGGTAAACGGAGCAGGTCTTGCAATGGCAACTATGGATTTAATTAAATATGCAGGTTTTGAACCAGCTAACTTCCTTGACGTAGGTGGAACTGCTGATGCAAAACGTGTTGAAACTGCTTTCCGTATTATCTTAAAAGATCCAAACGTTAAAGCTATCTTGATTAACATTTTTGGAGGAATCGTTCGTTGTGACCGTGTTGCTCAAGGTGTTGTTGATGCATACAAAAACATGGGAGACGCTATTAAAGTGCCAATCATCGTGCGTTTACAAGGTACAAATGCTGAAATTGCAAAAGAATTAATTGATAATTCTGGTATGCCAATTTTATCTGCAGTTCAATTTCAAGAAGCTGCTGACCAAGTACAAGCTGCTCTTTCTTAATTAAGAATTAAGCTCATATATTAGAATCCTGTTCGTTAAGGCGAACAGGATTTTTTTGTTTCTGGCCAATTCTGCTTTATTGTCAATCTTTTTATTAATTTAATATTAAGTAGAGAATTAATGCTTTTTTTTAGTGATTTGCGTGTTTTTATGCGATTAATGAAATTTTATTGATTCATTTTTATAAGGCTCTTATATTTATACGGATAGTTTTTTATTCCTCGTAAAAAAAGAAAAACGAGCTCTTTTATGATTAGGTTAAGTAATTGTTTTTGTGGTTTTTATGTTGAAAGTCTGTAGTAATTTTGACCTGTAATTAAAAACAAAGAAATCATGAAAAAATTATTTTTATCTGTTATCGTTACTTTATTTATGAGTACAGCATTTGCTGCAGGTAAGTCTCCAAATACAGCGAAAAATTTTGATGAGACTTATAGAGAGTTATCTAAAATGTTGAATATGTATCCTAACTTAGGAGGACTAGACCAAGACGTTGTGGTAAAAGTGAGAATTGCAATTAATGAGAATCACGAAATTGTTGTAATGAGCACCAATACTACTAATGAAGATTTGAATTACTACATCAAAAATACTTTAAACTATCAAAAGCTATCGGCTGAAGAATTAGAAGCTGGAAAAGGACTTGTTTTTCTAGTTAAGTTTACCAAATAGGTCTAAAGTAAATCAAACAAAATAAATCCTGATTTCGTTTTACGAGATTAGGATTTTGTTATTTAGAGCAATTTTAAACTGAATTATTCTTAGTTATTTAATTGTTTTGGTGTTTTTGAATAATTTTTATTCAATGTATATTCTGTTTTTGTATAGATAATAAAATTTTAGTTGTTTTTTTTTGTTTAACTGATATTTTTTGTAGATTATTTTTTTTTGAATCGTAAATCGCACGTTGTCAATGATTTATTTGTTTTTCGAATGCTTGTTTTGGCTACTTTTACAATGAAATCGGAAACAATTTAATTCTAATTAAAAACGAAGAAATCATGAAAAAACTAATTTTATCAGTTGTTGTTACTCTATTTTTAACAACAGCATTTGCAGCAGAAAAGCCAGTTAATAATCCAACAGCTTTGAATGAGACTTATAAAGAACTTTCTAAGTTACTTAATAATTATTCAAGTTTTAGCACATTAGAGCAAGATGTTGTGGTTAAAGTAAGAATTGCAATTAATGAGAATCACGAAATGGTGGTTATGAGTACTAATACTTCTAATGAAAGTTTGAATTATTATATTAGAAATACTTTGAACTATAAAAAGTTATCAGCAGAGGAATTAGAAGCAGGAAAAGGACTTGTATTTTTAGTTAAGTTTACCAAATAATGGTAGTAGCGTATTCAATTAAAAATTCTATTTCGGAAAAAATCCAATAGCAAAGAGCAATGACTGTATGTTACCCTCTTTGTTATTGGATTTTTTTTATTTGCTAAGATCTAAAATTCTTCTCATTTCCTTTATTAAAATAGGAAATGCAGGTTGTGCCATTCCTCCGTGATCATAACGATCAAGTTCTAATAGTTTGGTCTCAGTATGTCCAACTACTTTCATCATTCGCATAAAATAGGCGTTTTCTTCATA
Source organism: Flavobacteriales bacterium 32-34-25 (assembly GCA_002280815.1). GTDB lineage: Bacteria > Bacteroidota > Bacteroidia > Flavobacteriales > Flavobacteriaceae > Flavobacterium. The sequence goes on from NCET01000060.1 coordinate 8,394, forward strand.
ACGTCCAAGCATTTCTAATTCTCGGTCTCCAGTAATTAAAAGTAGTGGAGGAGCATCTTTCCTTACATGAAATAACGGTGCATATTGATCAACGATAGGTTGCGTATCCGAAATTCCATTTTCCGAACGAATGGTAAAATGAGTTATAGCTTGACAGCTAAAAGGAATTAGTCCAGCAATTTTGTTTGCGTCAATTTGGTGCGCTTGCAGCCATTTCTTGTCCAATCCAACCATAGCTGTGAGGTATCCACCTGCAGAATGTCCAGAGACAAAAATTGAATTTGAATTTCCACCATATTTTTCAATATTTTTAAAAGTCCAAGCCACAGCAGCTGCAGCATCTTCGATATATGCTGGCGCTTTTGCTTTCGGACTCAAACGATAATTAACACCAATAATACAATAGCCTTTATTTTTTAGCGCTTCGGGAATTTCTTTACTACCTGAAGTTAATCCGCCTCCGTGAAACCAAACAATAGTTGCAAAATTTTTGGCATTTTGAGGATAATAAATATCTAAAACACATCTTTCATTTTGATAAACGTCTTGCGATTGGGTTTCGTAGTATGGAATATTACTTTTAACCGTGTATTTTTCTTGTGAAAAAGCAATAGAAGAACAAATTAAGAGTAGAAATACAATTCTTTTTTTCATTTTGTGAGCAATTATGACGAATCACAAGTATAAAAAATCTTATAAAAGGTATGGAAATTGAAGTCCTCGATTTAAGATTTTTTTCCTTTACCGTTATTGAATTTTACTTTTTCTACAACCTGAATTTTAGGAGCTGTTTTAGAATTACTTTTCTTAAAAGGTTTTTTAGCTGCAGTTCCTGATTTTAATGGTTTTTGATCACCTCTTCCTTTTTCCTCATCTTTGGCACTTGGTCTAAATTCTGACCTTTCTTTTGAGCTGTCTTTTTTAGGAATTTCCGCCTTGTGTTTTGCTAAAACTTCATTTGGGTTTTTAGGATTTTCTTTAGTTCCACGCAAATGAATTACAAGAGCATTCAAAAAATTACGTAAAACCTGATCTCCACATTCTACATAATTGGGGTGTTTTTCATCACGGAAAAAAGCACCTAATTCTGATTTTGAAATTCTGAAATCTACTAATTCCAAAATTTCAACTATTTGGTCATCACGAAGCATCAAGGCTACGCGTAATTTTTTAAAGATATCGTTGTTTGTCATTTTTGTATTTTTTACAAAGGTACGTTATTCTAGCATTAGCTAATCGTATTGATTGAGGATTTCAATTATTTTGTCTAAATCCTTCTTCTTATGATTGGCTGTAATGATGATGCGATTCAAATAATCCGTTTCAGAAGTGTATTTAAAATTGGTGATGATAATCTTATTCGAAGCTAAAATAGTATTGATGTTTTCAATTCGGGGATAAATTACGGGGTAGTTTTTATCGAATAGAATATTTTTATTCGGAAGTAATTTCGAATCAATGTAACTCAAATTTGTTTTTAATTTTTTATTTTGTTTCCAAAAAATTTTCTCAGCATCGGCAAGGGTTTTTACAAAAGCGGGATTCATTCCAGCACTCGAAACAAAAGTGTCATTTTCCTTGATTTTGGTAATGAAATCAATGTCGCTGGCAATTACACCTCCAGATAATCCCATAGCTTTTCCTAAAGAAGAGACCATGATTTTTCTTTTAATATTAGGCTGGTTTATGGTCGAAAAAATTCCGCTACCATTCGTTCCTAAAATCCCAAGCGAATGCGATTCGTCAATTACCAAAGTAATTTCTTTGTGTTCTGGAATTTGTTCTAAAGCAGAAAGTTGAACCGCTGTTACGGTATTTGTAGCAACAGCATCGGTTAAGATTGTGATTTTTTCGGGTTTGTTATCCAATAATCGAGGATTTAATTCCTCATTTATAAAAAACGGAATGCTTTCTGGATTATTGATTGCAACATGATTATCTGGAAAATGATAGAAAACCGCTGTTTCAAATTTCAAGGTTTCGAGAACTAATTTTCCAGCTAACATTCCCGAAGAAACAGTAAGAGCGGCTTCGGCTTGGATGAATTTTGCCAGGAAAGTTTCTCCTTCTTCGTAAGCAGTAAGTTTGATGTTTGCATTTCTGGAACTTCCGTAAGCCGTTCCCCAACGACTAATATTTTTAAAAAGTATTTTTTGGAATTTTTTATTTGGCGGTAGGCCTAAATAAGCCGTCCCGCCAAAGTATAAATGTTTTTCTTATCTGGGAATTTAGTTACTTTCATTAATGCTATTTTAAAATAACTCCGGTTCCATTCAATGTAGAATAGCCAATTTTTCCATTTTGAATTTGTACACCACTGGCAATATCTTCAGATAAAAGTAAGGCGCCATCCATATCAACATAATCCAATTGCGGCAATAAATGCGCAATTGCCGAAATTCCAACAGAAGATTCCGTCATGCAACCCACCATGGTTTTTAATCCTAGTTTTTTGGCTTGTTGAATCATTCGTCTGGCAGGAGTTAAGCCGCCACATTTTACTAATTTGATATTCACACCATGAAAATGATTGTAACATTTGGCTACATCTTGTTCAATAATACAACTTTCGTCAGCAATAATAGGCAAAACCGAATGTTTGAAAATAATTTCATGTCCTTTCCAGTCGTCTGCTTTTAAAGGTTGTTCCAGGAATTCGACACCTAGTTTTTTTAGTTCAACAGCGTTGTTTAGCGTTTCTTCAATTTCCCAACCACAATTAGCATCAATTCTAAAAACTGCATCAGTATGTTCTCTCAATGCTTTTACAATGGCAATATCATCGCTGGTTCCTAATTTTATTTTATAAATAGGCCATGGCAATTCTTTCATTTTAGCCACCATTTTATCGATAGAATCAATTCCTATAGTGTAATTAGTCAACGGATTTCTTTCGATGTTGTAATCCCAAAGTTCGTGTAGTTTCATCCCTTTTTGGCGAGCATATAAATCAGTGTATGCCATATCAAGCGCACAAAGTGCAAACATATCATGCTTTAAAAAAGGATGTACTTTTGCCCAAAATTCTTCGGGTGTTTCGTCAACAGTAGATTCGATAAGCGTTTGTATGGCTTCTAAATCCTGTTTCATCATAGGCACACTAATATTGTAATAAGGATTTGAAGTTGCTTCGCCATATCCAGAGAATCCACCACTTTTTAATTGTACAATTAAAGAAGGCTGAATGTCAATTGACTCTCTGGAGATTGTAAAAGTGTGCTTTAATTGTAGCTCGTATTCTCTAATGATCAATTCCATAATAGTCGCGTTTTATGATAAAATTAAGCTATAAAAATGAATATTTTTTAGTGCTGATGAAGAATTTTGATTTTCGGATTTTTTTAATCTCATTTTGCAGATATCATAAAAAAGGATATCTATAAAAGAGGTATGTTTAAAAAGTGGTTTTTGCTTCTAAGTATTTGGAATAGCAAAAGTTATTTTTATGCTGTTTTTTGCTTTTTTATGTTGGAAAAAAAATATGATTTTTCAATTAAATTGTTTAATTCTGTCTTTTTCTTTGGGTTATTATCATAAAAAATGATATTTTAGCTAAAATTATTTGCGATATGGATACTTGTGAAGAAAAAAAGAAATTGCTTTTAGAGATGATTGCCTTTGCAACAGTTGATGGTCAATTGAGTAAAAAAGGCTATGATTTTTTATTTCTTATTGCCAACGAATTGAATTATGAAAAAGGAGGTTTTATTGATTTGTTGAGTCAGGAATTGCCAAAATTGCCAGATAATATGAAATTGACTCGAATCAAACAATTTTATCAATTGGTTGTCTTTTTTCAGAATGATGGTGTTTTATACAAGCAAGATCCAGACCTAATTGTTCATATTGCAATTAGCATGGGATTAGACACTGATGCTATCAGATATTTAATTAAAAAGGTCAAAAATGCACCTAATACAGTGATTTCTGATGATGTTCTTTGGGATATTTTTAATGAAGAATCAGAATATTAAGCTAGTTGTTCCTGTAGTTTTTTAATTTCATCACGTAATTTTGCCGCCTGCATAAAGTCTAAATCTTTTGCGGCTTTTTCCATCGATTTACGCTTTTCTCGAATGCGTTTGTCGATTTCTTCTTTCGATAAATATTCGTTTACTGGTTCTGCGGCAGTATTCAAAGTATGTCCCAACTCATATTCTACCAAAGGATTTTTGGTGAAAGCACTGTCAATTTTCTTGTTCAATGCCTGTGGAACTAAATTGTTTGCAGTGTTGAAATTAATCTGTTTTGTACGGCGATAATTGGTTTCATCAATGGTTTTTTGCATACTTGCCGTGATTTTATCGGCATACATTATCGCTTTTCCATTTAAGTTTCTCGC
>NCET01000061.1:0-10464 GCA_002280815.1 Flavobacteriales bacterium 32-34-25
ATCTTTTACTAAATTATTTCGACAACGGAATCGGAATGAACCTTGAAGAAAACATTAAAAAAAATGGACTTTTAAATACAGAAAGTCGTATTACAGCTATCAATGGAAACTTTACTCTTGACAGCAAACCAAATAGTGGCGTTAAAATAAATATGATTATCCCAATATAACAATTCAGTATGTTTAAAAAAGTATTAATTGCCGAGGATTTAGATTCTATAAGTCAATCTATCATAAGTACATTAGAAAACTTATCGGTAAGCAATATTCAATCCGTAAAATATTGCGATGAAGCATTAATCAAAATAAAAAAAGCTCAGGCAGAAAAAAAACCATTCGATTTATTAATAAGTGACTTATCTTTTAAACAAGACCATAGAGAAAACAAACTTGTTAATGGCGAAGAACTCATTGCTTCAGTAAAAAAAATACAACCAAATATTAAAACAATTGTATTTTCTATTGAAGACAAATCTTTTAAAATAAACTCATTATTCAATAACTTAGAAATTAATGCTTATGTGATAAAAGGCCGAAATAGCATTAAAGAATTAGAAGTAGCAATCCAAGAAGTCTACAATAATAACACTAGAATACTTTTACCACAAACAAATACTAACACAATAACAGAAAAATCAATAATAGAAATTGAAGCTTATGATATTTCGCTATTAACATTATTATCGAAAGGATTAATTATAAACGAAATTACAAATGAATTCAAAAAAACAGGACTATTACCAAATGGAAATAGCAGCATAGAAAAACGGCTTAACAAACTCAAAACCTACTTTAAAGCTAATAATAATGTACACCTCATTGTTATAGCAAAAGATATGGGACTCATCTAAAACTTCTTTATAAATTCCTTTATAAAAAAACACCTCTTTTACGGTTTTCCGTAAAAAAAACATCTTTATTAGTTATAGATTTGAACTTTAATTCATTTTAAAATTCATCTCTAATAAAAGCTAAACACATAGTTAAAAATAAATTATTCAACTATGAAAACTATAATAAAGAATGTATTCCTATTCATCATAACAGGATTATTAATAAACTCAAGTTCTTGTATATATAATGAAGATAACAAAGAATTAAAAAGAGAGCAAAAACAACCGATTACAAAAAAGCAAAACATCAACAAATCAAACGAATTTTACTACTATTCCGCTTCAAACAATCCAAAACACGATCATCAAATTAAAGGAAAAGATGAAAATGGCGAAGATGTAAATGGAGTTATTAATCTTGAAAATGAAATAGGAATCGGTGTTGTAAAAGGGAAAGACAACAATGAAATCGAAATTATCAGCGAACATATTAATTCTAAAGGAATAATAGCAACTGATATCAATGGTATGCAATACAAATTAAAAGTCGATTGATAATCAATATTAGGTTTTTTGCTTTTTCTTTTTAGCTGCAGGAAACAAAACGTTATTCAAAATCAAACGGTATCCTGGTGAATTTGGATGCAAATCCAATACTGTTGGAGCATCTCCTACTTTGTGCTGGTAATCTTCGGGATCATGACCTCCATAAAAACAAAACATGCCTTTTCCTTTTTGCCCATGAATGTATCTTGCTTCACCATTTAGCTCACAAGTTCCTAAGGTTATAATATTTGATTTAACCAATTTTGCATCAAAAGCAGTAGTTTGTCCCATAAATCCTTTTACAAGTTGGGTATGATTTTGACAAAGCATAGAAGGAATTGGATCCCATTTAGCCGAAAATTCCATAAGCGTAAAATAATCTTTCTCCATAGGAACAATTCGTTTTTCTGTCATATCAATATCTGAAAACTCATATCTTTCCGGTCTGCGCTCTAAAACAAAATCTTTAAACGCAAAAGAATTATTATAATTAAGCTTAGATTGATAATTAGCCTCACTTGGATCGCCATCAAACATAGGTTCACAAATATCAACTCCATCAGCTGATAAGGCAATATCAAAACTATCTGTTGCTGAACACATGGCAAACATAAATCCGCCACCCACAACAAAATCTCTAATTTTCTTGGCTACCGCTCCTTTTTCTTCTGAAACTTTAGCATAACCTAATTTGGCAGCAAGATTTTCGGCATCCTTTTTTTGTTCAATATACCAGGGAACATTTCGATAAGAACTATAAAATTTACCATATTGTCCTGTAAAATCTTCGTGATGCAAATGCAACCAATCGTAAAGAACCAATTGGTCGCTTAAAACTTCTTCATCATAAACTGCGGTAAAGGGAATTTCGGCATAGGTTAAAACCAAAGTAACGGCATCATCCCAAGGTTTCTTCCCTTTTGGAGTATAGACTGCTATTTTTGGTGCTTTCTCGAGAATTACATTTTCCATATTTTGGGATGGACTTGCAATTTCGTTTAAAATAGATTGTTGTTCAGAATCAGAAAGTATTTCGAAACTAACTCCTCTAATCTGACATTCTTTTCGAATTTCAGTTGCATCAGGTAATAAAAATGAACCTCCGCGATAATTAAGCAACCAGCTCGCCTTGTAATTTTTGTCTAAACACCAATAGGTAATTCCGTAAGCTTTGAGATGATTTTGCTGCGAAGTTTCATCCATTGGCAACAAAATAAAAGAAGCCTTTACTGAAAAAGTGATTAAGAAAATTATAAGTAAAGCTATTTTTCGGAAAACCATTAGAATGTTTTATTTCAAATATAGCGCTTTTATCTTAAAACGGCATATCATCATCGTCGTCGTCATTTAAATTGCTTCCAAAAGCTTCATGAGGAGAAGGTAGATTTTTAGTAATAAAAGCACTTTCATCCTGATTCATTGATGAAGGTAAATCCGCATCATAACCACTACCGTAATCATCTAAGTTGTCAAACTTACCTAAATGACCTAAGAATTTCAAACGAACGTTTTCAATTCCACCATTACGATGTTTTGCAATCATAATTTCGGCTTGTCCTGCTGTAGGAGCCGCTTCATCATCATCCCATTCGTCAATTTTATAGTACTCAGGACGGTATAAAAACGATACAATATCGGCATCTTGCTCAATCGCTCCCGATTCACGAAGGTCAGAAAGCAAAGGTCTTTTACTGGATCCACGGGTTTCAACCGCACGCGATAACTGAGAAAGTGCAATTACCGGAACATTTAATTCTTTTGCCAAGGCTTTTAAATTTCGGGAAATAGTAGAAATCTCTTGCTCACGATTTCCTCCGCCTTTTCCATTTCCTCCGGCTGTCATCAACTGCAAATAATCGACAATAATAATTTTAATTCCGTGTTGCGAAACCAAACGTCTGGCTTTTGCTCTCAAATCGAAGATAGAAAGCGAAGGTGTATCATCAATAAACAATGGTGCTTTTTCTAAGTCTTTTACTTTAGTACTCAACATTGTCCATTCGTGCGGTTCTAATTTACCAGTACGCAATTTTTCAGAAGACAATCCTGTTTCTGACGAAATCAAACGGGTAATTAACTGTACAGATGCCATCTCCAGAGAGAATAATGCCACCGGATGTCCATAATCAATAGCCATATTTCTAGCCATTGACAATACGAATGCTGTTTTTCCCATTGCAGGTCTCGCAGCAATAATGATTAAATCACTTGGTTGCCAACCAGAAGTTAGCTTATCTAAGTTAGTAAAACCAGTTTCAACACCACTTAACCCCTCTTGTTTACTAATTTCTTCAATACGTTTTTTAGCTTGTAATACTAAACTTTGTGCAGTTTCCGAACTACGTTTGATATTTCCCTGCGTAACTTCGTAAAGTTTAGATTCGGCTTTGTCTAATAAATCAAAAACATCGGTAGTTTCATCATAAGAATCTTCGATAATTTCAGAAGAAATTCGAATCAAACTGCGCTGAATAAATTTTTGAAGAATGATCCTCGAGTGAAATTCAATATGCGCTGATGAGGATATTTTTTGTGTTAGCTGAATTAAATAAAAATCGCCTCCTGCTAACTCTAATTTTGCGTTTTTTTTCAACTGTGCTGAGACAGTCAATAAATCGATAGGTTGGGTTTCTGTAAACAATTGAACAATTGCTTCAAAAATATGTTTATGGGCTTCTTTATAAAATGCGTCTGGCTGTAGGATATCAATAACATCATCAACTCCTTTTTTATCAATCATCATCGCCCCAAGCACAGCTTCCTCTAAATCAAGTACTTGCGGAGGCAACTTTCCTTTTTCTAAGTTTATAATAGTCGTTTTATCCACCTTAACAGGCTTAACATTCTTGAAATTTTCCATACTACGAAAGTAACATATTTTTTAAAAAAAACGCAGTTTAGTTATTACAACAATATGTTTATAACTAGCGTTTTTTTGTTTATAACCAAAAAAAAATCCGAAACGGTAAGGCTTCGGATTATAATCTTAAAAAAGGATAATTATTCTTTAAATTCTCCCATTTTAGTGTATTTATCCATTCTTTGAGCAATTAAATCAGCTGTTGATAACACTTTCAATTCGTTGTATCCTTTTAGAATATATTCTTCAACTGTTTTAAAAGTAGTTTCTCTATCATAATGTGCTCCACCAAGAGGCTCTGGAATGATATCATCAACAAGATTTTGTTTTTTCATATCAGCAGAAGTCAATTTTAAAGCATCTGCAGCTCTTTCTTTGTATTCCCAGCTTTTCCATAAAATAGAAGAACAAGATTCAGGAGAAATAACCGAATACCAAGTATTTTCAAGCATGTAAACACGATCACCAACACCTATTCCTAAAGCTCCTCCCGAAGCACCTTCACCTACAATAATGGTAATAATTGGCACTTTAAGTAAAACCATTTCATAGATATTTCTGGCAATAGCTTCACCTTGTCCACGCTCTTCTGCTTCTAAACCTGGATAAGCTCCCGGAGTATCAATTAAAGTAACTACTGGAATTCCGAATTTCTCCGCCATTTTCATCAATCGTAAAGCTTTACGATAGCCTTCAGGATTTGCCATCCCAAAGTTTCTGTACTGACGTGTTTTAGTATTGTATCCTTTTTGCTGACCAATAATCATAAAAGATTGACCACCAATTTTTCCTAAACCACCTATCATGGCTTTGTCGTCCTTAAACCCTCTATCGCCATGAAGTTCTAAAAAAGTTTCACCACAAAGTCCTCTAACGTGATCTAAAGTATAAGGCCTGCTTGGGTGTCTTGATAATTGCACACGCTGCCAAGCAGAAAGATTTTCATAAATATTCTTCTTAGTTTCAATCAGTTTTTCATTGATTTGAGTACAGGTAGCTGTAACATCAACATCTGATTCTTGTCCAATAACTTGACATTTTTCTAACTGATCTTCAAGTTCTTTTATTGGAAGCTCAAAATCTAAATATTCCATAGGATTTGTGCGTTTTTATTTTTATTTGGAAGTGCAAATATAAAATTTTAAATCATTTACACCCTCTTATTTTTTATTTTAGTCTTACTTGGCAAAGATACAATCAATTCTACTATTCTTTCACAAAACAGTTTTAAAACCCCATCTAATTGAATTTCAACAACTAAAACATTATTTATCTAAAGCTGCTTGTTTTTTTTCATGCTTGTCTTAAAAAAAACAGTCGTTTATCTTACGGTTGCTAACTTTTTATCAATGACTCTCTCCATATAATCCTGAATAAAGGCTTTACATTTTAGCTCAATAGCATTCATTTCAGCATTTCTTTTCCCTATCAGATTATTTTTCAAATCCTTATCTTCTTTATCATAAAAACCAAGGGTCTTTTTACCATCAAAAGTACAAATATAATTTCCTCCTGAAAATTGATAAATACTACCTGTAGAATTAATTACAAATGGTTTAACTGAAGTTTTATCAAACAAACTCCTACCCCAGCTTCTGAAAGGTTTTTTATATCCTATAAGATCCAAAATTGTGGGATAAATATCTATTTGTTGCGCTAAATCATTATCAACACCTACAAGTTCACTATTGGGTTTATAAATCATAATAGGAATTGCAAAACGATTAACAGGCTTTTTATACTCATCATAATAAGGCTTATTACAATGATCTGCTACGAAAACAAAAATGGTATTAGAAAACCACGGCTCTTTTTTAGCTTCATCAAAAAAACGCTTCAGGGCAAAATCAGTATATTCAACACATTTATGTATGGGCATTTTTCCTTCACGAAATTTATTTTTATATTTTTCTGGAAGAAGAAAAGGTTCATGAGAAGAAAGCGTAAATGCAGTGGCAAAAAACGGAGTTTTCTTTTTATCTAAAGTAGTCTTCATATACTGTAGAAAAGGTTCATCCCAAATGCCCCAGTAACCATCAAATTGAGAATCATCATTAAACTCACTTCTTCCATAATAATTATCAATACCCAGAATTTTTCCAAAACCTAAAAAACCCATAGAGCCATTTACAGCACCATGAAAAAAAGAGGTATTATAACCTTGTCCTTCTAAAACTGAAACCAGTGACTCTATTTTTTGTTTTGGATAAGGCGAAGAAGTAAATGCATCTTTAAAAGACGGAATTCCAGCTAAAATTGAAGACATGGCGTGAACAGATTGCCTTCCATTAGCGTAAGCATTGGTATAAATCATACTATGTTGTGACAATGAATCTAAAAAAGAGACATGGCTTTGATAATTGGGTATCTTAGAATTTTTATTGAAAGACCCAATGTATTCCCGACTAAAACTCTCCAGAATCATTATTACAATATTAGGCTTAGTTATCGGGTTATTATGATACTGTTTTACAGGTACTACTTCCTGTAAGATTACCTGCTGATTAACATCCTTAAAATTAGGTTTAAAAAAATGATTGGTAAATAGAGTTCTAATTAATGCAAAAGGAGTATTGAGAACAATATCAACATGAACTATATTTTTTACATGGGCATTAGCATCCATAAGATTAATAGGCTGTGTTTTTTTCTCATACTGCCATCCGCGAATACCCAGAACAGTAAACAAACCTATTAATACAAACCCCATTACAGAAAACCCAAAATAATGTACTTTTTTTGTAGGTACAAAATCCTTAACCGTTACTTTTTTATACAAATAGACCCAAAGGGACGAAAACAAAAGAAACAAAACCCAAACGTGCCAATAACTCACCAAAAAATCGAAAAACAAAGTGGCTTTATTTGTTTCATTTTCTAAAACGCTCAAAAAAGCTATTGTGGTTCTCGCAAAAGTAAACTTATAATAAATAAAATCTATAAAATTCGTAGCGTAAGCCAAGAGATTCGTACCAAAATAAATATAAAAAAGAACTTTTTGAAAGACCTGATTTGTATTTTTAAAAACAGGCAAAATCGAAAGCGCAATAAACAAAAGATTTACATATAAAATAGCTGTAGTATCAAAAACTAACCCATGAAAACAAAGCTTAAGAAAATCCAAAACAGAATCAACTTCCAGCAAATCCATATTATAAAAGTAAAAAAGGACACGGGAAATAAAGTAAAAAAGATAGGCTAACGAAAGTCTGTATAATAAAACTTTGTATTCGTTCAAGCGTAAATGTTGTTTCATTTTAAAATAGTTAAATAAAATTGTGCAAATATAAAACAATTAATATCTCATATTAACTAAATATAAAACAATTACTCTTCTGCGTTAATAAATTGATTTTAAACAAAATAAGGTAAAAAAAATAATCTATAAAATCTAAGATAATAAAGCCTTACCAGATTTATAAATACTCAATTAGCTTTTAGTTTTGAATCTTGTTGGTGCTTTAAAATCCCATTTAAAACAACTGTTACAATAATAATAAATGCTCCTATGTAAAAAGAAGGACTCATTTTTTCTTTTTCACCAATAATAAAATAAGCCAAAACAATTCCGTAAACAGGTTCGAGATTAGTAGTTAACATTACTGTATAAGGGCTTAATTTTTCCATAACTTTTACTGAAGCCGTAAAAGCATAAGCTGTACAAACAGATGATAAAACAATCAATAAGACCCAGTTATTAAAAGAAACAGTGAAAAATTCGACGGTAAACTTATTTTGCACAATGAAATAACAACTAATAAAAAACACACCAGCCAGAAACTCATAAAAAGTAATCACTGCCGAATCGTGTTTTTGAATTAATTTCCCATTAAACAATGTAAACAAAACGCCTAATACAATAGAAACAAAAGCAAACAACATTCCTTTAAAATAAGACACCTCAACCTGCATGATTATTACCAATGCTACAATGATGATTAATCCAAAGAATACCTCATACCAAAGTACTTTTCGCCCATAAAATAAGGGTTCTAATAAGGAAGCTAAAAAAGCGCCCAATGAAAAAACGGACAAAGTAATAGAAACATTAGAAATATGAATGGCATGAAAGAAAAAAATCCAATGCAAGGCAATTAACAAACCTACTAAAGTTAATTTGAGTAATGAATCCCCTGTAACTCGAAACGATTTCTTAGAAAAGAAAATATAAAACGCTAGAAACAAAGCTGCAAAAAGCATTCGATACCAAACAATTATTTCGGCTTCAATAGTAATCAAAGCCCCTAAAATGGCGGTAAATCCCCAAATAAATACAATTAAATGAAGATTAAGGTAGCTTTTAAGTCTATCGTTTGGCATTGCGTAATAAAAATACAGCTAGAATTCCGAAAATAATATTAGAAAACCAAACTGCTAACAAAGGTGAAAAAGTAGATTTTTCGGCTAATACTCCAAAAATCTTATCAAAAAATACAAATCCAAAAGCCACGGCGATTCCTATGGTCAAGTTCATCCCCATACCTCCTCTTCGTTTCATAGAAGAAACTGCTACGGCAATTATCGTTAAAATAAAGGCCGAAACCGGGATACTAAACTTCTTGTATAAAACCACCATATACGTTTTGATATTAGAAGAACCACGTTTTTTTTCCTTATCTATAAAACCCATTAATTGATCCAGTCTTAAAGTCTCAGCTATGTAAACTACAGGAGTCAAATCTTCGAGTTCAAATTTGAATTTTACGTTTTTTTCGGGTAAAACTTCTATTTTATCTCCTAGTTTACCAACCGTTCGTTTAGAATATTCATACAAGGTATAAGTACTGTCTTTTTCGTTCCATTTGATTCTACTGGCTGTAATTTTAGAAACCATTTTTTCTTTTTCAAATTTCTCTAGCACAAAATTAAAAGCCATTTTAGAAGATGGATTAAAATTACTCACATACAAAAATTCTTTATCGTTTAGCTGTCTGTAAACATCCGTATCGCCACCCCGCATTCGTTCCTTTCCATTATTGAGCAAATAAGTATATCTAAAATTATTGAACCCCTCACTAGATACTGGCACAATATAAAACCCCATTAACAACATAAAAATAGAGACAATAGTAGCCCCGATAATATAAGGTCTTAAAAAACGAGTAAAGGAAATCCCCGAACTCAAAATAGCAATAATCTCAGTATTATTAGCCAGTTTTGAAGTAAACCAAATAATGGATAAAAAAAGAAATATCGGGAATAAGAAACTGGCAAAATAAATAGTAAAATGATAATAATAAGTAAGAATAGCCAAAAATGGCACCTTATTTTCAATCAATTTATTAATCTTCTCCGAAACATCAATTACAATCCCAATTGGGATAAACATCAACAACATAGCCCCAAAAGTGGCTAAATATCTTTTCAGGATATACTTATCTAATATTGTTAACATATTTTAAAGTTAGAAGTTAGAAGTTGGGAGCTTGGAGTTAAGAAACTTCCTGCTTCTAACTCCCAACTCCCAGCTTTTTTTTACAACCGTTGGCTCATATTTTTTACCATCATTTCTTTCCATGATCTAAAATCTCCTGCGATAATATGTTTTCTGGCTTCACGCACTAACCACATATAAAAACCAAGATTATGAATCGTAGCAATTTGCTTTCCTAAATATTCATTGGCAGCAAAAAGATGACGCAAATAAGCTTTTGTATATTCCGTATCCACAAATGTGATTCCCATTTCGTCAATTGGCGAAAAATCGTCTTCCCATTTTTTATTTTTGATATTGATAGTACCATTAGCCGTAAACAACATTCCGTTTCTGGCATTACGAGTTGGCATCACACAATCAAACATATCAATTCCTAATGCAATATTTTCTAAAATATTAATCGGAGTTCCTACTCCCATTAAATACCTTGGTTTGTCTTCTGGCAAAATCTCAGTAACCACCTCAGTCATGGCATACATTTCCTCTGCTGGTTCTCCTACAGATAATCCTCCAATAGCATTTCCTACCTGATTCGAATTGGCAATATATTCCGCCGATTGACGTCTTAAATCTTTATAGGTACTTCCCTGAACAATAGGAAAAAAAGCTTGATCGTAACCGTATTTTACTGGCACTTTATCCAAATGATTGATACAACGATCCAACCAACGATGCGTCATGTGCATCGAGCGTTGTGCATATCTATAATCGCAAGGATAAGGCGTACATTCGTCAAAAGCCATAATAATATCAGCTCCAATAGTACGTTGAATTTCCATTACACTTTC
>NCET01000061.1:10554-11453 GCA_002280815.1 Flavobacteriales bacterium 32-34-25
GCTTCTAAAATTTTAGTTTGCGGACGCAAATACAAATGATAGGTATTTCCAAGAATAATATCAGGATTAATATCGTTTTTTAATTCTCTTTGATGCACTCCTTTTACCGAGGCAACAGTGCCTACAGGCATAAAAATAGGCGTTTCAATTACACCGTGATCTGTGGTAATGCTTCCCGCTCTAGCTTTAGAAAGTGGGTCTTTTTGTAATAAATCAAACTTCATACTAAGGTTTTTCTTCCGATTGTTCGGCTGGCAAAGATAGTTTAATTTAGAAAATCTTAGTCTGTTTTTAACAGCAAAGTAACGCTTAAAAAATACAGTTTAAAAAGTCATTTGGGCGTGCCACTACTTCCACTCCGTTACAGTAGTGTCGGGCTATTCGTTACAATCTTTTATTCTCTCGTTAAAAAAACAAGAGAATAAAAGGATTTTCACTACTATCCCTCACGCAAAAAAGGTTCAAAACATTATATTTTTTTACCATTAAGAAATTAAGAGTCATTAAGTAAAAAAAGTTCTGCTATTTATACTTATATGAACTTATTAAAAAAAACAATAGAACAGCAGTAAGACAAACCTAAAAACTTCTATGGCTTATATGGTTAAAAAAAGTGCTATTAATATTTGTAACTTTGTATTACTAATGATTTTACTTCAAATACAATGAAACTCAACATCCAAGATACTTTCAACAAAGAACTACCCGCCGACCCAATTACAGAAAACTACGTAAGACAGGTTGAAAATGCTTGTTTTTCATTTGTAACACCAACAAAAACTGCAAATCCTCAAATCCTCCATGTTTCGTCAGAAATGCTAGAAAACTTAGGATTATCAGAAACCGATGCTAAATCTGATGAATTCAAAAATATCTTCACCGGAAACGAAATTTTGCCT
>NCET01000062.1 GCA_002280815.1 Flavobacteriales bacterium 32-34-25
AGCCGATTTTAATTCTAAATTTTCCTGACGAATTAATGAAAAGCTTCTTACCTGATCAGCAACGTTTTTAATACTTGCTCCTCCGTGTTCTTTGATGATAAGGTCTTCGCTTTCTAGTTTTTCAAGATCTTGACGTATAGTGACCTCGGTGACTTTAAATAAGCGGGCTAGATCGATAACCTTTGCAAATCCATCTTCTTTTAAAAGATCTAAAATTTTCTCCCTTCGTTGATTTGGCAACATAATTTGTTTTCTTTTTGTATTAGTGTTAAAACAAATGTAAAAGAAAATAAACGAAAGAAAAAGAAAATAAAAGTTAATTTTTCAGAGTCTGTTTAAATTTATTAAAAAGAAGAAATTTTTTTCCCCGCCCCTAAAGGGTGAAAATTTCTTTAAAATCCATTGGGATTGTGGAAGTTAATTTTGATGAATTTTAAACAGGCTCTTAATTGAGTTAACTAAAAATTATGAAGCATTCTGTTATTCGAAAAAATTGACTTTTATTGAAACATTGTTATCCAATAAAAAAGGAGTGAACAGTTCGCTCCTAGCGGAGTTGGTTTAAGTTCTTTCGGGACTTTCTGTTTGTAGAAATAATCAGCATCTAGCTCGTGCACATAAATTAGAAAAGCATTAATAGATTAGTTTTTTTAATGTAAAATCAGAATTTGATTCTGAAACAACAAGTTAAAATATTAAATTTATATTGATTTTCAGTTAATTAATAAATTGTTATTATGAAAAAAAATATTTTTTTACTGCTGATTATGATTCTGTTTTTTTCCTGTAAAAAAGAAATTACTCCAGACAAAGAAGTAATAGTAGGAAAAAACAGTATGGGTTGTGCTCCTCCAACTGTGGATGCGAAATGGTACACTTCAAACAATAAAGCACCATTATTTAAGGGAATGGATGTTGTTAATTATCCTATCAGTACAAAAAATAAGCAAGCTCAAAAATATTTTAATCAGGGACTCGCTTTATCCTATGGCTTTAATCATGCGGAAGCTGCTCGTTCATTTTATTACGCCACTAAACTTGATCCGGAATGTGCTATGTGTTTTTGGGGATTTGCATACGTTCTTGGACCGAATTATAATGCAGGAATGGAACCGGATAATTACCAAAGAGCATACAAGGCAATCCAACAGGCAATAAAATTACAAGATAAGGCAACAGATAAAGAGAAAGCTTTAATTCAGGCTTTAGCGAAACGATATGTTGCCAAACCGCTTGAAGACAGAAGTCAACGGGATATTGCTTACTCCAATGCTATGAAAGAAGTAAATAGTAAATTCCCGGATGATGTTGATATTAATGCGTTGTATGCCGAGTCGGTAATGGATTTACATCCTTGGGATTTATATGAAAAGAATGGAACTCCTAAAAAATGGACTCCTGAAATTGTAGCTTTATTTGAAAAAATACTCAAAAAAAATCCAAAGCATATTGGTGCCAACCATTTTTACATTCATGCTGTGGAAGCTTCGAATACGCCACAACGAGCCAATGCTTCAGCTCAATTTTTTGATGATGGGAATGCAAAATCCTTGGGACATTTGGTTCATATGTCTTCTCATATTTATATCAGAACGGGAGAGTATCACAAAGGAACTTTGGCTAATATTAATGCTGTTAAGGTGGATAGTAATTATGTTACCATGTGCCATGCGCAAGGTGCTTATCCGTTAGCTTATTATCCGCACAATTATCATTTTATGGCTGGAACAGCTACTATGGAAGGCAACTCAAAATGGGCTATGATTGGGGCTAATGAAACTTCCAATCATGTACATCCAAAAACGATGCTTGAGCCCGGTTGGTCAACGCTGCAACATTATTATGTAATTCCATATTATGTGGCAGTGAAATTTGGACAATGGAATGAAATTCTGAAAATGAAATTGGTTAATGATACTTTAAAATACCCCGTGGCAATAGCTCATTATGCCCGAGGGATGGCTTATTTGGGTAAAAATAATTTAAAAATGGCTAAAGCCGAATGGAGCAGTCTCGATGTTTTGGTTAATGATAAATCCCTTGAGAAAATGACCATTTGGGAAATCAATTCGATGTCCAGTATTGTTCAGATTGCGTCCAGGGTTTTAAAAGCCGAAATTTTGGCTTCCGAAAGAAATTATGCTCAAAGCATTAATTTGTTGCAAAAAGCAATAATTATAGAAGATGGTTTAAATTACAATGAGCCACCAGATTGGTTTTTTTCGGTAAGACATCATTTGGGAGCCATACAAATTGAAGCCGGGAGATATGATGACGCAATAAAAACGTATGAAGCCGATTTAAAAAGATTACCAAAAAACGGCTGGGCACACCACGGATTGAAATTGGCTTATGAAAAACAGAACAACAAAGCTAAAGTTGCAGCAATGGAAAGACTGATTGCTAAAAGTTGGGCTACCGCCGATGTGAAAATTACAACTTCAAGGATTAAATAAAAATAGCGACAATCTACCCAGTTTTTTGGAATGAACAGTTCGCTCCTACGGAGCTAAAAAAGGAAAAAAACATTTATTGCTATAAACAGAAAGTCCCGATGGGACTTTGACCAACTCCGTTAGGAGTGAAATGTTTGTAGAAATAATCAGAATCCCTAAAGTAAGCTCCATAGGAGCGGGCTGTTTCAAGGTGTTGTTATGAATAAAAAAATCAAATTAAGCTAGTTGCCTAAAACCGTTGTAGCTGTTAGCAGCAGGAATTTATAATTTGTCAAACCAATCTTTTTTAACTTCTACACTTTCAGTTAGTTTGGTTTCTATTCCAAGTTTTAATTCTTTCAGTTTTTCACAAAGTAATTCTCCATCTATTAAGTCAATTGGTGGCGCACCATCTCTTGTTGCTTCTTTAATTGCTTCTCTTGTAAATGAACCAGTAGTAATTACAAGACCTTTGTCAGCTCGACCTTGCATTGCTCCTCTAAAATCTCTTATTTGACTTGGAGAAACCGAACCTTTATATCTTTTGCACTGAAAAATTACGTGAAAACTCAATAAGCCACTAACTCGAACAATTCCTTTTCCGTCAATTCCACCATCGCCAACTTTTCCAGTTACTTCAACTTGTGAAAATCCGCTTTCTCTTAATATTCTTTGAGCAAGTCTTTCAAAAGCTGCAGGAGAAATATTATATAAAACATTTAAAAGTTTGTCTTTCCATTCTTCAGTTTCGCTTACTTCGTCTGTTATTTCATCATCAATTTGTTCAGTTTCTGTTTTAGTGATTTTCGGTTTTGTATTTGTCGGTTTATTTTGTTCCCTTACTTTTCTAACAATTTCGACATAATCAAGTTCAGAAATCTTGATGTCAGATTTTAATAATGCCCAAACTCCTCGTGAAGAGTTTTCAACTAATCCGAATTTTTTTAGATACGTTTTACTCCAAGCAAGACGATAATCAATTTCATTCATATTTCCTTCTTCGCCGTGCGGAATTTGTAAAACTTCATCGGTTAGTTCTGCAATTTCATAAACTTTTGTATTAATCTCTTCGATTGTTCCAGAACCGCCTAATTCAATTAAAGCCTTAACTGTTGGAATGATTAATTCATCGAATGAAGGTAATATGCTATTTTGTTTTTTTCTTGCCATTATTTTATAGTTCTATTTCAGTATTTTCGTCCTCGATTCTTGCTGCTAACTTGTATATAGGACTGATAAAACCAAACTTATCACCCCTAAATTGGGTCGCTTTGTCTGATAAATGTCAGTATTTATTTTTTTTACCAAATATATAAATAAATCTTACAAAACTCAGTGTCCTTTTGTTATTTCCAGATCATTTGCTAGACTTAACTTCCATAAAATGGCAAACAGCAAAGGCACTTTCTTGAAATAGTCGTTCAATCCTGTTGGGAGTATTTCGAGTTGTCTGGCTTCGGTTTTCTTGATTTTATTTTGAATGATGTGATAATGGATAAAATTGTCTATCACTGGGTAATGTTCCCCTTTTCATTCTTGAATTTGTTGTTGGTAGATATCATCTTTTGTTGGTTTTATACTGTGAATCTATTTTATTTCTCTAAAAAACTACTGCTAAACAGTAATAATATTGGTACAAACTACCAATACTATTGGCACGACCTAAGTAGTTTATTGGTTCGTCCTACCAATAGAACGGGTAGAACCTACCAATACTATTGGCATGACCTAGGTAGTTTATTGGTTCGTCCTACCAATAGAACAGGTAGAACCTACCAATACTATTGGCACGACCTAGGTGGTTTATTGGTGCATCCTACCAATAGAATAGGTAGAACAGACCAATACTATTAGCACGACCTAGGTATCTTATTGGTTTGTCCTACCAATAAAGCAGGTTCGAAGCATACATACTATTGGTTTAAACTAGATAGTTTATTGGAAGCAATATCAATAGCAAAAGTCAATTTCAATTTTAAAAATAGAACTTCATCGAGAAATTTTACCGTAGCAACAAGACATAAAAAAATCCGACTGGTTTACACCAATCGGATTCTATAATATAAGCTTGAGATTACTTCGTTCTTCGCAATGACTACAAGTGAATCACTTCACCATAAGCATCAGCAACAGCTTCCATAACCGCCTCACTCATTGTTGGGTGTGGGTGGATTGATTTTAGGATTTCGTGACCTGTAGTTTCCAGTTTACGCGCTACAACTGCCTCAGCAATCATATCAGTAACACCGGCACCAATCATGTGACATCCTAACCATTCGCCGTATTTAGCATCGAAGATTACTTTTACAAATCCGTCTGGAGTTCCAGCCGCTTTTGCTTTTCCTGAAGCTGAGAAAGGGAATTTACCAATTTTTAATTCGTATCCTTTTTCTTTAGCTTGTTTTTCAGTTAAACCTACAGAAGCAATTTCCGGAGTAGCATAAGTACAACCTGGTACGTTTCCGTAATCGATAGGTTCTACGTGCAATCCTTTAATTTTCTCTACACAGTTGATTCCTTCAGCAGAAGCTACGTGAGCCAAAGCTTGACCTGGAGTTACATCACCAATAGCGTAGTAACCTGGAATGTTAGTTGCGTTGTAAGCGTTAACCAAGATTTTATCTCTGTCAGTAGCAATTCCTACTTCTTCTAAACCAATATTTTCTATGTTCGTTTTGATTCCAACAGCAGAAAGTAAAATATCAGCTTCTAAAACTTCTTCTCCTTTAGCCGTTTTAACGAATGCTTTAACTCCTTTTCCAGAAGTATCAATTCTTTCAACAGAAGAGTTTGTCATTACAGTAATTCCAGCTTTTTTCAAAGATTTTTCAAATTGTTTTGAAATATCCTCATCTTCAACAGGAACTACATTTGGCATAAATTCTACGATGGTAACTTCGGTTCCCATAGAGTTGTAGAAATGCGCAAATTCCACTCCAATTGCTCCAGAACCAACGATAATCATCTTTTTAGGTTGCGTAGGCAATGTCATTGCTTGACGGTAACCAATTACTTTTACACCATCTTGTGGCAAGTTTGGCAACTCACGAGAACGAGCTCCAGTAGCAATGATAATATGATCCGCACTGTATTCAGTAACTTTGTTGTCTTTATCAGTAACGTCAACTTTTTTACCTGGTTTTAGTTTTCCAAAACCATTAATAACGTCAATTTTGTTTTTCTTCATCAAGAAAGTAACTCCTTTGCTCATCCCTTCTGCAACCGAACGGCTACGTTGAACTACAGCAGGGAAATCTTTATCAAACTCAGAAACCGTCAATCCGTAATCGGAAGCGTGTTTTAGATAATCAAAAACTTGAGCCGATTTTAGTAAGGCTTTTGTTGGGATACAACCCCAGTTCAAGCACACTCCGCCTAAATTTTCTTTTTCAATTACGGCTACTTTAAAGCCTAATTGTGATGCTCTAATGGCAGTTACATATCCGCCTGGCCCACTTCCTAAAACAATAACGTCGTATTTCATTTCTATGTATTTATTTGTTTTTATTGGTAAAATGAAATTTGCTAATAATGCGCCTTTCACTTTATATGTATTGCTACATGTTAATTCAAGACTGCGAATTTAATGATTTATTCTGTTTTTGAAACTCACCAAAGCACAAAATATTAACAGAATGCGGTTTATAAAGCTTGATTTTTCAAAATCTAACAAAATACCCTCTGTTTCTTATATATTTTTAGGAATACGGCAATGCTGTTTTTTCTATTGGTTTCGAAATTATAGTTTAATAAAAGCATTTTCTGAGGGTCGGTCTTTAATTGTCTATTTAACCGCAAATTCGCAAATTTAAAAAAGAACTTTTATAAATAAATAATTTGCGAATTTGCGGTTAAAATTTATAATTATCCAATCATTTTTTGCTTTCGTAACAAAAGCCAAATCACAATTGGCGCACCAAAAATAGAAGTAACTGCATTAATAGGTAAGGTGATTTCGCCACCAGGAACCTGCGAAATAGTATCGCAAATCAACATAATGATGCCTCCAAAAAGCAATGTACTCCAAAATAAAATAGTATGATTACTGGTCTGGAAAACCAATTTAGCAATATGAGGAACTGCCAGACCAATAAACGCAATAGGTCCAGCAAAAGCCGTAATACTTCCAGCAAGAATACTAGTAGCAAAAATGATAATTAGTCGTGCTTTTTTATAATTCAATCCCAGACTTCTAGCGTAATTTTCACCCAAAAGCAAAGCATTTAATGATTTGATACTAGCTAAACTCAACAACAAACCAAGCAGTACACAGAAGAATAAAATAATAATGGAAGTCCAGGAAAGGTTTCCTAAATTTCCTAAAGACCAAAAAGTGAATTTTTGCAATTGTTCGGCAGTGCTAAAATAACTCAATGTTCCTACAATTGCGGTACTCAAACTTCCAAACATTAATCCAACAATCAAAATAGTCATGGTATCTCGCAAGCGAATGGAAACCAATAAAACAGCCAATAATACACAAGAACTTCCAATAGTTGAAGCCAGAACAATTCCGTAAGACGAAAGGACTATTTCTTGTAGAAATGGAGGAAGTAAACTTGCTCCTAAAATGACAAATGCTACTCCTAAACTTGCTCCCGAACTCAGTCCTAAAACATAAGGACCTGCCAATGGATTTCGGAATAAAGTTTGCATCAACAAACCACTTATCGAAAGGCCAATTCCAACTAAAACTACTGTAATTGCTTTGGGCAATCGGTAATTAATAATGATATATTCCCAAGTCGATTTGCTGGCGTGTCCACCACTTAAACTATGATAAATTTCTTTGAAAGGAATCGTGATAGAGCCTAGACTGATATTGGCAAAAAACAAAAAGAGTAGTGCTACCACAAGGTAGAAAAATAGAATTGTATTTCGTTTTTGGGTCTTCAATTTATGTTCTAATTTATTAATTTATGATGTTGAATAATTTACACAAACAAATTCGGTTTCGGCACCCTTTCCTTCGGAGAGGGTTGGGGAGAGGTTTCTAATTTAATTTTTGTACAAAAGTGAAATTGTAATTAGCAAGTAATTCAGGATGAAAAATTTTGATGTAATCTTTCAAAACTAAATCAGGTCGGCTAGGAGCCAATTCATAATAAATAGTTCCTCCAGTTGCACCTAATTTGCTTTCAAAAGTATAAACATTTTTAGTTTTGAAAGCATCAAATTGTTCATAATGCGGATTGCTGTTTCCTAATTCTTTTGTGCTTTTAAAAGAACCAGTAGCAATCCAAACCTGTGCGTTTTTAGCTTTTTCTAATATTTTTTCGAAAGGCAATCCTAAACTTCCGCTTCCGTCAACATCAGCCCATAAATAATTAGATTTGGCGTCTTTCATAAACTCGGCAACCCAGCTGTGTCCTTTGGCTACAAACCATTGATTTTGGTACATCGAACCGTATAAAACCGTTTGTTCTGCTTTTTGATTGGCTACTAATTGCAATGCTTCATTGTAGTTTTTTACAATGTTGTCAAAAAGGATTTTGCCTTCTTTTTCTTTGCCAAATAAAGCAGCATATAGTTTAATCCATTCGGCTTTTCCCAGTGGCGATTGCTCCATCCAATCGGCTTGAATAATAACATTTAAACCACTTTTTTCCAAATTGGCAATCATCGGATTGTTATTATCTATTCCAAAAGTCACGATGGCTTCGGGAGCTAAATCAATTAGCTTTTCCATATTCAAGCGCTCGTTTTGTCCTACGTTTTTCACTATTCCTGCATCAATTAACTTTCGTGTTTTTTCAGAAGAAACATAATCAGTATGAGGAAATCCAACTAATTTCTTTTCTACTTCAAGCATTTCTAAAAATGGAATATTTGTGGTTGAAGTTACCACAATAGATTGCAAAGGAACGGAGAGTTGGGTGTACTTTTGTAAACTATCAGGAACGGTTGCATTTTTTTCTTTTAATACATAAGTGAAATTTTTATTGGCATCAGGCCAAGGATTCAGTACCTTAACAATCGAATAACCATCGTATTTGTAGATAGCAAGATTAGTCGAATATCCAATTTCATTTTTCTGAATCGATTGGGAAGGTGTATTTGAATTTTCGTTCTTTTTGCAAGCGGCGAAGCTTAAAAGCAGCAGTAAAAACAGGATTTTATTATAAAAAGAATTCATCATTAAATTGTATTTGCGAGCAAAGGTATGTTAAATTGTAAAAATTACTGTTTATTTTTTAGGATAAAAAAATGAACAAATGGTATCTTTACCTCATGAATGCTATAAAGCTAAAACTGTGTTCCAGTTGTGGGACTTCCTTTGATTGTGGTGATATTTCTCAGGAAAAGAAATGTTGGTGCAATGATTTTCCACCCATCTTTAATTTTTCGGAGGCAGGAGATTGCCTTTGTCCTAATTGTTTTAAAGATAGTTGTTCGATAAAAATAGAAGAATATGTAGCTACTGTTTCTCCAGAAAACGCATTGGAAAATAAAGCCAAAGATTTACCTAAAACGACTCATTTAATTGAGGGAATCGATTACTATTTGGAAAACGGAAATTATGTTTTCAAAGCCTGGTTTCATCTAAAAAGGGGTTCTTGTTGTGGAAATGGTTGTCGTCATTGTCCGTACTGAAAAAATAGTTAGAAGTTAGAAGTTAGAAGTCAAGAAGTGGAGAATTTAATGTAAGCGGAATGCAATTTAAAATTAAGATCTACATTCAATAAAAAAATAATAAAAAATGATTTATTTTATAACAGGCGGAGAACGCTCAGGAAAGAGCAGTTATGCCGAAAATATAGCGAAAGAATTATCAGCAAGACCTATTTACGTTGCTACGGCTCGAAAGTGGGATGATGATTTCCAAAAGCGAATTGACCGTCATCAAAAAGATCGTGACGAACGCTGGATTAACATTGAAAAAGAAAAATTTATTAGTGAAATTGATTTTTCAGGTCAGGTTGCTGTAATTGATTGCGTAACTTTATGGTTGACTAATTTTTTTATTGATACTAAAAATGATGTCGAGTTGAGTTTGATTCAAGCTAAGGCAGAATTTGAAGCAGTAATCAAACAGCCTAATGTGACTATCATTATTATATCTAACGAAATCGGAATGGGAATTCATGCTGATACACATATTGGTAGAAAGTTCACTGAATTGCAAGGTTGGATGAACCAATATTTAGCTAAAAAAGCGGACAAAGTAGTGCTAATGGTTTCTGGAATTCCAGTAACAATAAAAGGAGGATTATGAATTTTGTAACCTCATGGTCTGGCGGAAAAGACAGTTGTTATGCAATGATGCAGGCAGTAAAATTAGGATTTATGCCAAAGGTTTTGCTAAACATGATGAATGAAAATGGCAAAATTTCCCGTTCGCATGGATTGCCATTGTCTATTTTGAACCAACAGGCACAAAAAATGCAATTGCCTATAAAAACGGTTCCTGCCACTTGGGGCGATTATGAGGAAAAATTCATTACGATTCTAAAATCGCTAAAAGCAAAATTTGATTTGGAAGCGGCAGTTTTTGGCGATATCGATTTACAGCCTCACAGAGATTGGGAAGAGAAAGTTTGTGAAGCGGCTTCGTTGAAAGCTGTTTTGCCTTTGTGGCAACAAGACCGTATTGTTCTAGTCAATGAAATGATTGAAAATGGAATTGAAACTATGATTGTTTCCTGTAATACGATAATGGGAGAGAATTATTTAGGGAAGATTTTGACTAAGGAATTAGCTTTAGAATTATTAGAAAAAGGAATAGACCCCTGTGGCGAAAACGGAGAATTTCATACTATGGTAATTAATTGTCCGTTGTTTTCAGAAGCTATTGAATTGCCTGCTTTTACTACTAAAGTTTATAAGGACTATTGTTTTGTGGTTTGGGAATAGCTTAATAGTGTTCAGTGAACAGTATTTAGTATTCTTAGTACCAACGTGCAAATTCCGTAGGAATGCCTTATATTGTAGCAACGTCCCGAAAGCATTCGGGATTAATCCGTTGAAATAAAAAAATAATTGACGATGACCAA
>NCET01000436.1 GCA_002280815.1 Flavobacteriales bacterium 32-34-25
CCATCCCCAATTGTTCCAGCCAAATCCATAATTCATACCCCAA
Organism: Flavobacteriales bacterium 32-34-25; assembly: GCA_002280815.1. GTDB lineage: Bacteria > Bacteroidota > Bacteroidia > Flavobacteriales > Flavobacteriaceae > Flavobacterium. Next base: position 44 of record NCET01000436.1, read on the forward strand.
TTATTCCAACCCCAGTTGTTCCATCCCCAATTATTCCATCCAAATCCGTAATTCATGCCCCAGTAGTTATTCCACCCCCAATTATTCCACCCAAAACCAGAATTCATTCCCCAATAATCAGGATAAACATTGATTATTGTTCCAGTTTGGTTGTTGCCCCAGCCAGCATAACTTGGATACGAATCATTGTCAGCAGAGTCAAAATCACTGTATTTGTCAATATCGGTAATAACTTCAGAAGTTTCACTATCACTTTGTAGCGAGTTGAAATAATCTCTGTAATAATTAGCCGAAGGCGAATTTTGTTCTACATTTCTGTTGGCAGAAGCTCCATAAATCCCATCACTTTCATAATAGGAGCTATTTTGATACGAACCACAAGAAACCATAAAAAGGCTTAGTAATCCAATGTAAAGATAATTTTGCGCTTTTTGGAATGAAAAAATATTAGTTTTCATATCTATTGGGTTTTTTATTGTTGCACATTACAAAAATAGTTAGTTTTGCCAAACTATTTAGTTAAATAAAACAAAACAAAATTTGTGCCAAACTATTCAATATGAGTAAGAACCTTACTACACGATCAGAAGATTATTCGAAATGGTATAATGAGCTGGTTGTAAAGGCTGATTTAGCCGAAAATTCAGGAGTTAGAGGCTGTATGGTCATTAAGCCTTATGGTTATGCAATTTGGGAGAAAATGCAAGCCGAGTTAGATAGAATGTTTAAAGAAACAGGGCATCAAAATGCTTATTTCCCTTTATTTGTTCCCAAAAGTATGTTTGAAGCCGAGGAAAAAAATGCCGAAGGTTTTGCTAAAGAATGTGCTGTGGTAACACATTATAGATTAAAGAACGATCCTGATAGACCAGGGAAGTTAATGGTTGATCCCAATGCTAAGCTGGAGGAAGAGCTTATTGTTCGTCCTACAAGTGAAGCTATTATTTGGTCTACCTATAAAGGATGGGTGCAATCTTATAGAGATTTACCTTTGTTGATTAATCAATGGGCTAATGTGGTAAGATGGGAAATGCGTACGCGTTTGTTTTTAAGAACGGCTGAGTTTTTATGGCAAGAAGGACATACTGCGCATGCAACTAGAAAAGAGGCGATTGAGGAATCAGAGAAAATGATGAATGTTTATGCTGATTTTGCTCAAAATTTCATGGCTATCCCTGTTGTTAAAGGTTTGAAAACAGAAACAGAACGTTTTGCTGGTGCTGAAGAAACCTATTGTATTGAGGCTTTGATGCAAGATGGAAAAGCACTTCAGGCGGGAACTTCACACTTTTTAGGACAAAATTTCGCAGAAGCTTTTGATGTGAAGTTTGCTAATGCCGAAGGAAAACAAGAATATGTATGGGGGACTTCTTGGGGAGTTTCTACCCGATTGATGGGGGCTTTAGTAATGACGCACTCTGATGATCAAGGATTAGTGTTGCCTCCTAATTTGGCGCCAATACAAGTAGTAATTGTTCCTATATATAAGTCGGATGAGCAATTAACGCAAATATCGCAAGAAGTCGATAAGTTAATAGCTGATTTACGCAAATTAGGTATTTCGGTGAAGTTTGATGATAGAACTACTCAAAAACCAGGTTTTAAATTCGCTGAATGGGAATTAAAAGGAGTTCCTGAAGTCTAAAGAAGGAATTGCGACTTTTATAAGTGATTTGTTGGCGCAAATTCAATCAGATTTGTTTAATAAGGCGTTAAATTATAGAGAGACTCATATTACCGAGGTAAATAGTTTTGATGAGTTTAAAGCTGTTTTAGAGAATAAAGGTGGTTTTGTATCAGCACATTGGGATGGAACTGCAGCTACTGAAGAGAAGATTAAAGAGTTGACTAAAGCAACTATAAGATGTATTCCTTTAGATGGAGTGGAAGAAGCGGGAAGCTGTGTGTTTACTGGGAATCCGTCGAATAAAAGGGTGTTTTTTGCTAAAGCATATTAAAAAAAATATTTTTTTTTGTCTCAGCTATTGCGCAATTAAAAAACAGTTGTATCTTTGCAACCGCAATACAGAAATGCTAAGCATAATGTGAAGCACGGTCCGTTCGTCTATCGGTTAGGACGCCAGGTTTTCATCCTGGTAAGGGGGGTTCGATTCCCCCACGGACTACGAAAATATTGAAATACAGTTCCTGACTTAAAAATAAGGAATATTGGTCCGTTCGTCTATCGGTTAGGACGCCAGGTTTTCATCCTGGTAAGGGGGGTTCGATTCCCCCACGGACTACAAGTTGTTCTTGAAAATAGAATACTTAACTAACTTAGAGGAATATTGGTCCGTTCGTCTAGGGGTTAGGACGCCAGGTTTTCATCCTGGTAACAGGGGTTCGATTCCCCTACGGACTACAAAATTAGTTGTGAAATAGTTTTATGAAATAGATGTTAAGTGTCTCTGATGTTTATTTTATTAGTTAAAACCAAAGTGATTACAGTTTTTTAACGTGATTATGGGAGGTTTTTCTTTTTTTACTAATAGTTTAAAATAATTATTACAATTAAAAAAAAGGTAAAATGGCAAATCACAAGTCAGCTTTAAAAAGAATTAGAAGCAACGAGAAAAAAAGAGTATTAAATAGATACCAACATAAAACTACACGTAATGCTATTAAAGCTTTACGTCTAGCAACTGATAAAGTAGATGCTACTTCTAAATTGTCAAATGTTATCTCTATGATTGATAAGTTAGCTAAAAAGAATATTATTCATGATAATAAAGCTTCTAATTTGAAATCAAAGTTAACTAAATTTGTAAGTAAATTGTAGTATTACAATTTTGATATATAAAAAGTCTCTTTCGTAAGAAAGAGACTTTTTTATTTTGTGGATATTGGCTTCATACGTTTTAACCTATGTTCATAGAGCGGGTCTTTGTTTAGAAATACAGCATTATCCAATTCTCCAAACCAGAAAGATTTTCCAACAACGGTTTTAAACCCTGGAGAAACTTATAAAACAAAAACAGCTTTCAAGTTTTCTACTAAATAATATAGTAAAACAGAGTTTGTTTTAATCTATTGAACCCATCCCGATTTATTTCGGGGTGGTTTTTTTATGCTTTTGAATGAAGTTGATTTTATATATATCTATATATATAAAGATTGATTTTTTGAAGCTATTCCCGCTATCCGCTACAATCTTGTTTTCTGAACACCAGAAAACAAGGATTTCCGTTGCTATCGGGGCTAGGGTTGTAGTTGTTTAAGTAGGGATTTAGTCGTCACTTCGAGTGGTTTTAAATAATAATACGATAGCTTTATTGTTTAAAATTGTATCGAGAAGCTTTGTTTGAGCTATTGTTGTTGGTATTGGCTTGTTTTTTTTTGTGCTTTTCTAATAAAAAACCTTTGTGAATCTCCGTGTTTTCTTTGTGAGTCTCTGCGAAACAACCTCTAACCTGTTCTGAAATCCTACAAAACATAAAAACCTCAAAAAATAAGAATCAGGTTTTCAGTGTGTTAAAAAATAGTTTTAAAATAGTTTCGAAAAGCTATTGTTAAAACGGATAAAGGTTCTACTTTTGCACCCGCAACAACGCAGACGTTCTTTTAAATACTGACAAACATTAAATCAAAACGAAGAATTATTTCTTTAAAAAAAAGGTTTAAAAAAGTTTGTGAGATTTAAAAACAGATGTTACATTTGCACCCCGCAAAAGCGGCAAG
>NCET01000437.1 GCA_002280815.1 Flavobacteriales bacterium 32-34-25
CGAACCTTATATTAAAGGATTAAAAAACGCAGCAACAGCCGAAGCCTTGATGCGTTCCCGTTACAGCGCTTATGCGACCCATCAAGCCGATTATTTAGTAGCAACAACTCATTTGTCTCAAAGAGCATTGCATTCTAAAGAAGATATTTTGCTTTGGGCTTCTTGCAACCAATGGCAAAAATTAGAAGTGCTAAAATCCACTCCAACTACGGTGGAATTTAAAGCCTATTATTTAGACCAAAATAAATTACCACACGTTCACCATGAATTCTCGACTTTTGTTCAAGAAGAGGGAATATGGTATTACGTAGATGGGGAATATTATTGATATAAAATTATTATTGTTATTGAAATTGATTTCTTTTTAACTTAAAATTAATAGCTGTTGAGTTGAAGTACATTTTAAAATGATGTAATTTTAAGGACTATGGAAAAGAGCAATAAAAAAGGATTCTATTTTAAACAGTATCAGGCTCCTAATCAATCCCCATTTGATAAACTTTTTGAGATATTCAAAGAGTTAATCACGCATACTTCGGGAGATTTTGATGAAGCTATCGATTGGTTACGGGAATTAGACAAGGAATATAAATTGACTGATGAACACTATATTATTGATGATTTTATTGAAGATTTAAAGAAAAAAGGTTACATCAAAGACGAACTGAAAGACGATGGAACTTCAGGTCTTGGAATTACTGCAAAAACCGAAAGAGCGATTCGTCAACAAGCCTTAGACCAGATATTTGGAAAATTAAAACGTTCCGGAAACGGCAATCATAAAACAAAACACGCTGGAAATGGCGATGAGCATACGGGTGAATTCAGAGAGTTTCATTTTGGTGATAGCCTGGAACGAATTTCCTTGACAGAAAGTTTACGCAATGCCCAAATTAATAATGGCGTGGATAATTTCATGCTTACTGAAAATGATTTGGTTGTTGAAGATACACAGTTCAAAGCCCAAATGAGTACCGTTTTGATGATTGATATCAGTCACAGTATGATTTTGTACGGCGAAGACCGAATTACGCCTGCTAAGAAAGTAGCTATGGCTTTGGCCGAATTGATTACTACAAGATACCCAAAAGACACTTTAGATATTTTGGTTTTTGGAAATGATGCCTGGCCAATTGCGATCAAAGATTTACCCTATTTAAAAGTCGGACCTTTTCATACGAATACCGTTGCCGGTTTGCAATTGGCAATGGATATGCTTCGAAGAAAACGAAATACCAACAAACAAATTTTTATGATTACTGATGGAAAACCCAGTTGTGTAAGAGAACGTGATGGTTCGTATTACATGAACAGCAACGGACTTGATGAATATATTGTTGACAAATGCTATACTCAGGCACAACAGGCCAGAAAACTTCACATTCCAATCACCACTTTCATGATTGCCAGCGATCCGTATTTGCAAAAGTTTGTCAATAAATTTACAGAAGCCAATCAGGGAAAAGCTTTTTACACTGGCTTAAAAGGTTTAGGCGAAATGATTTTTGAGGATTATGAAACGAATCGGAAAAAGAGATTGAAGTAATCAGAAGGCAGAGAACAGAAGGCAGAAATTAGAAAATAGAATAAAGAATCAGATAAAAGACTTGGTGTACTTTGCGAAAAACTTTGCATTCTTAGCGGTAAAAAAAACATAACGCATTTGGCGGTTAAATAAAAAAACATGAAAATAGAAAATATAAATACCTTAGGCGAATTAAAAAAATCAGGATACCAAAGCAAAACCATAAAAGACGAATTACGAAACAATTTGCGTGAAAAAATCAAATTAGGAACTCCAACATTTGAAGGCGTTCATGGTTTTGAAAATACAGTAATTCCAGAATTGGAACGAGCTATTCTTTCGCGACATAACATCAATTTATTAGGACTTCGTGGTCAGGCTAAAACCAGATTGGCTCGAAAAATGGTCGAATTGCTTGATGAGTACATTCCGTTTGTGACAGGTTCAGAAATAAACGATGATCCATTAAATCCCATTTCTCGTTTTGCCAAAGATTTAATTGCCGAAAAAGGCGATAAAACTCCAATTTCCTGGTTGCATAGAAGTGAGCGTTTTTTTGAAAAACTAGCCACTCCTGATGTAACTGTTGCTGATTTAATAGGTGATGTTGATCCAATAAAAGCAGCAAATTTGAAATTGTCTTATGCTGATGATCGCGTGATTCATTTCGGAATGATTCTTATTTAATATTTTGCAGGAAGGCGATATTCAAATTCGTGGGTTTAAGGTGCGAATGCCACTCGATATGCAATTTGTATTTACAGCAAATCCTGAAGATTATACTAATCGTGGAAGTATAGTTACGCCATTGAAAGACAGAATAGGTTCTCAAATTTTGACACATTATCCCGAAAACCTGCAGATTGCGAGAAAGATTACCGAACAGGAAGCTAAACTGGATACGACTCAAAATGATACGGTTTATGTTCCTTCATTAGCCAAAGATTTATTGGAACAAATTAGTTTTGAAGCCAGAGAAAGTGAGTTTATCGACCATAAAAGCGGCGTGAGTGCCAGAATGAGTATCACGGCTTATGAGAATTTATTGAGCACTGCTGAACGTCGTGCGTTGAAAGCAGGAGTGGATAAAACAACTTTACGATTGTCTGATTTTATGGGAATTATTCCTGCCATTACCGGAAAAGTAGAATTGGTTTACGAAGGAGAGCAGGAGGGAGCGGCTGCGGTTGCTGAGCGTTTAATAGCTTCGGCGGTGCGTACCATTTTTCCAGCTTATATAGCTTCGGCGGTGCGTACCATTTTTCCAGCTTATTTCCCTAAGATTGAAAAGTTAGAAAAACCAAATGATAAAACGCCTTATTCAGATTTAATTGAATGGTTTTTTACCGAAAGTGGTTTCGAATTATTAGATGATTGTTCTGATGAAGATTACGAAAGGATTTTAGGAGCTATTGTGCCATTGGAAATTTTACTTAAAGAATATCAGCCTGATTTAGAAAAAGAAGATAAATTTTTTATGAAAGAATTTATTCTTTGGGGATTAGTAGAATATCGAAAATTAAGTAAGGATAGAACTGATGAAGGCTATCAGTTTAAAGATATTTACGGAAGTTATATTAGTAAATTGTAGTTTTTTATAAATTTGAAATACAAGGATTTAGATTCATTTCTAAATCCTTTTTTTATTTATTGTAATTAAAAGTTATAAATGTAATTGGTATATCTTTTTAGTCTACCTTGCTCCATTGGCTGTATTTTCAGTCTTTCCTAAAAAATTAATGGAAAAAAACTTTGAAGATTTAATAGCCTCGTACATTGAAAATAAAGTAGGCATATCAGAACACTTCCTAACTGATGAATTAGCCAATAATTTAAAACAAAATATATATTCTTTAAATGATAAAAACTTATTAAAAGAGGCTGGAACTGGAAATTCTGAAGTTATTGCTTATGATAGCGCTGTTCGAAGTGATTCGATTTATTGGTTGGATAAAAAGCATAATAATGCGTTCGAAAATGAATTTTTCAAACATATTGAAGATTTTATTCGCTATCTGAATCAAAGCTGTTACACAGGAATTACAGGCTACGAATTTCATTATTCCTTATATGAAAAAGGCGATTTTTATCTGAAACATTTAGACCAGTTTCAAAACAATTCAAGCAGAAAATTCTCTATGATTAGTTATTTAAACAGCGATTGGCAAACTGCTGATGGCGGAGAATTGTTGATTCATCAGGAGAATAACAATCAAAAAATAAGTCCCACACAGGGAAAAACCGTTTTCTTTAAAAGTGATGAATTGGTTCACGAAGTTTTACTCACTCACAATACCAGAATGAGTATTACAGGTTGGTTAAAATGTGATTAATTGTATAAAAAAAGGACAAATCATAAAGCGATATGATTTGTCCTTTTTATGTTTAAACCGTTTTATTCTGTTAATAACGAACGGTCTAAGTGAACGTAACCTCCATCACAAAAGATGAATTGTCCTGTAGTATGTGATGATCTCTCAGAAATGGTGAACAAACAAGTATCAGCAATTTCGTCAGGAGTTGTCATTCTGTTTTCTAAAGGAATTTTCTTCACAATAGATTTCAATTTTTCTTCTCCGTTTTCCAATGTTTTAATCCAGGTATCATAAGCAGGAGTCCAGCTTTCGGCAATGATAATTGCATTCACTCTTATCGAATGTTTGATTAAATCCACCGCCCATTCGCGAGTTAAACCTAGAACTCCACCTTTGGCTGCAGCATAACCTGAAGTTCCACCTTGACCTGTTAATCCTACTTTAGAACCGATGTTCAAAATTGGACCTTTAGATTCTTTCAGGTAAGGAAGTGCATGTTTTACCGTTAGAAAGTAACTCACCATATTCAGCTTTAAAGAATCCATGAATTCTTCATAAGAAGCGTCTAATCCAGCGCCATCATTCACACCAACATTGTTGATTAAAGCATCAATACGACCGTATTTAGCA
>NCET01000063.1 GCA_002280815.1 Flavobacteriales bacterium 32-34-25
ATACTCTCAAGATTGGATAATACAACTAATTGTTCGATTGTAGCAGTATCTCTAATATTTCCTTTTTCGTTTGGATTTTCGGTACGCCATTCTTTAGCCGTTTTACCAAATAGTGCCACGTTTAGTATATCGGCTTCGTCGGCATAAATGAAATTCTTTTGATTTACCGTTAGACTTATCGGAATTAGATTTTCTTTTATAGCATCGGTATGTATTCTATAGTTTATTTTAGAGATGGTTCTTTGTAAATTCCATTCGAGTTTTTTACTGCTGTTTTCTTCTTCTTTTAGACGTTGAAACTCTTTTATTAGATAAAATTTAAATTCAGCACTTAACCAAGTTGCGAATTCAAAAGCAATATCTTTATGAGCGAATGTACCTCCATACCTACCAGTTTTGGAAATAATACCAATGGCATTAGTAGTTTCGATCCATCTTTTTGGTGTTAGCGAAAAACTATTAGATCCAGCTATATTTTTAATTCCATCGAATTCGATGGAATTAAAATTTGGATTATTAAATTTTTCCCACAACCCAATAAATTCAATTGTACTTCTGTTTCTCATCCAGTTTTGAAGTATATAATCACTACGTTCTTCATCACGGTGTCTGGCAATATCGGTTAAGGATATAAATTCTTCTTTATTATCCTCGTATAAAACAATGTCTATTCCTTGTACATTTATTTTTTTATTTTTAGCCATATTATCTATACTTAGATATTAATTCTGCTTCATTTAACTATGGCGAATTCGCCATAATTTGCTGTTTCTAATCCCGTCGAATTCGACGGGATTAGAATTATTATTTTCTATTTATCAGAAACAATAATTAAAACTTAAAAAACACTATTCCACTTTCTTCCCAAAATCCTTTGGAAAAACTAAAAATCGGGATAAAATGATTCCTGGAATTGTGGCTAGTAAAACCCAAATAAAGAAATTACCGTATCCTAAATATTCCTGAATGTATCCGCTAAGCATTCCCGGAAGCATCATTCCTAATGCCATAAAACCTGTAGCAATGGAGTAGTGGGATGTTTTTGACTCGCCTTCGGCAACATAAATTAAATACATCATAAAAGCGGCAAAACCGAATCCGTAGCCAAATTGTTCCAAAATAACCACCACATAAATATAATAAACAGATGCAGGATGAAAATGCGCTAACAACACAAAACCAATTATAGGCAAGTGCATAATCAAAATCATAGGTAGCATCCATTTTCCTAAACCTTGTTTAGAAATAGCAATTCCTCCTAAAATTCCTCCAACAGTAAGTGCTATCAATCCGAATGTTCCGTATATTAATCCAACATCTTCAGTTGCTAAGCCCATTCCACCAATATCCGTTTTATCGACTAAAAATGGAGTCAGCATCTTGAGTAATTGCGATTCTCCTAAACGGAATAAAAGAATAAAAGCTAGTATTAATCCAATTTGTTTCTTTTTGAAAAAACTAGCAAAAACAGTGGCAAAATTTTTCTTTTCGACTTCTCCTGCTTTAATAGGTAATTCAGCTTTTGGAGTAGCAAAATAATTGTATATCGTTAAAAAAGTCATTACTAATCCAACGAAAATCATTGTATACGACCAGGCTTTTTGATTGTCGCCATACAAATGTTCTAAATAACCGGCTAATAGAATAATTAATCCATTTCCAGTTAGCATCGATGCTCTATAAAAAGTGCTTCGAATTCCTAAAAAGAACGATTGTTGGTCTTTGGTTAACGCTAATAAATAGAATCCGTCACTGGCTACATCATTGGAAGCAGAAGCAAAGGCAGCCACCCAAAAAACAGCCAAACTCATCATGAAAAACTGACTCGTTGGAATAACAAAACCAACAATTAAAAATGCTACCGAAATGAATAATTGCATACTCAAAAACCATTTTCTTTTGGTTCCGTGTAAATCAATAAACGGACTCCATAACGGTTTTATAACCCAAGGCAAGTATAATAAACTGGTGTATAGACCAATGTCTTCATTGCTGATTCCAAGGTTTTTGTACATCAAAACCGAAACCGAAATTATAATTACATACGGAAATCCCGAAGCGAAATTTAATAGAGGAATCCAATACCAAGGTGTATTATCTGTTTTCATTTGTGTTTAGGTTTCGGTTGTTTACTTTCAATAAGGTTGCCTGACTTTCGTTTCCAAAGTAATCTATAAAAGTCAATGCACAGTTGTTGTGTTTTTCTAGATATAATTTTGGAATAGTGATGGAAATGCTGTCTTTGGTTTCTTTGAAAGCAATTTTATTAATAATCTGTTTTGGATCATTAATATTAATTAGGTTTTTGTTAGTTACGCCATAAACCACAACATAACGTATCTTACCTTGTGTTGGAAAACTCAAAGTAACAACCGTATTTTGGCTTTGATTGTTAATGTTCGTTACATAAGGCGTATCCTTAACTTCTTGTCTTGAATGGGGAACAACATAAGGTAAGGCTGGATATTGGTATTGATTGTCTTTTAATAATTGTGTTACAGCATGGTTTTTATTTATAAACCATTTTGCACTAAAAAAAGCATTTCCATTAATGTTTTCATAACGACGAGTCAAATCAATTTGGTTTGGAATTTCATTTGGATTCGACCATTTTTTATCTGAATCGTTGTTGATTTTATACGTTCCGTTTCCAATGTAAAGTGCCGTGTTTTCATTGGTGTTTTCAGACCACCATTTTGACAATTTAGCATAAGAAGCCGTTTTGTGTTCGATACTCCAATACAATTGTGGCAAAAGATAATCAATATAATGTCCTTCCATCCACGCCATTGGATCGGCATACAAATCGTCATAATTGGTTTGTCCAGCCTGAGTGTCAGAACCTCTTGGATCTACTGATTTGTTTCTCCAAACCCCAAACGGACTGATACCAAATTGCACCCAGGGTTTTAGTTTTTTGATAGCATCATAAGTGTTTTTCAAGTAAACATTCACATTATCACGACGCCAATCTTCCACACTCATGCCTTTTCCATATTTTTTATAAGAGGCGTAATCATTAAATTCTTCGCCTTTTATTCTGTACGGATAGAAATAATCATCAAAGTGAATCGCATCAATATCGTATTTCGTAACTACTTCGTCAACGATATTAATTAAATGCGTTTGAACTTCTGGAAGTGCAGGATTGTAATAGTATTTTCCACCGTGTTTAATCATCCATTCTGGATGTTTGATCACATCGTGAGTCCTACTCAATTCGGATGTATTCAAATCCATTGTTGCGCGGTAAGGATTCAACCAGGCGTGAAATTCAAATCCACGATTGTGAGCTTCCGTAATCATCCAGTCCAAAGGATCGTAAAAAGGATATGGTGCCAGTCCTTGTTTTCCAGTTAAATATTTAGACCAAGGCGCTAAATTTGTTGGATACATGGCATCTCCTGCGCTGCGAATTTGCACAATAACTACATTATAATTCAGCTTTTTATAGGTGTCTAAGATTTCAATAAAATCCGCTTTTTGTTTGGCTACCGAATCGGTGTTTTTTACAGGCCAGTCAATATTGGCAACAGTTGCAATCCAAACGGCTCTGAATTCGTTTTTGGGGTTAGTAGTTTTATTTTGTGCCTGGCTGTAGCCAAAGGACAGCAACAAAATAGCAATAAATAAGCTGATTGGGTTTTTATAATTCATTGAATGCGGTGTTTTACAGTTACCAAAAATAGTTTTTTTAGTGAAGTTTATCAGATAAATTTGGATTAATTTTCTGTATGTTTTGTGTGTGCAATTTTTTTGCCAGGAATTCACATTTTTTTGTTTTTACCGCAAATTCGCAAATTTTATAAATTTATAATTGAGATAATTTGCGAATTTGCGGTGGGATTTTTAATATGTTAAACTAGAAAATTCCACGAGATAATTAAAAACATTAATTCCTGATATTTGTGTTTTTTAAAAACCGATATATTTATATTTGTCAAATAATTTTTTCAAATACCCTAAGATCGCTCTAGTATGTCTCATTCCCATTCATTAAAGCAATTGTCTGATTCGTTAGAAGGAACACTTTTATATGACAATCTTCATAAAACATTATATGCAACGGATGCTTCGGCGTACCGAATTGTTCCTTTGGCGGTAGCTTTGCCTAAAACAACGGAGGATATTGTACAATTAGTGCGTTACGCTATTAAAAATAAAATAACCTTAATTCCCAGAACGGCTGGAACTTCTTTAGCGGGACAAACTATTGGCGACGGAATTGTGGTAGATGTCTCAAAATATTTTACAAAAATCATTTCGCTTAATGCTGAAAAAAAGACGGTTACGGTTCAGCCAGGTGTGATTAGGGACGAATTGAATTTGAATTTAAAACCACACGGATTATTTTTTGGTCCCAATACATCGACTTCTAATCGTTGTATGATAGGCGGAATGGTAGGGAATAACTCTTCGGGAACAACTTCTATTCGTTACGGAGTGACGCGTGATAAAATTATTGAAATTAAAACAGTTTTGGCCGATGGTTCTCAGGTGGTTTTTAATACAATTACTTCGGCTGAATTCGTAGAAAAAACTAAAGGCAATTCGCTCGAAAGTTCGATTTACAGGAATTTATACGAAGAATTGTCTAATGAAGCCAACCAGCAAGAGATAAAAAACGAATTTCCAAAACCGGAAATCCACAGAAGAAATACCGGTTACGCCGTTGATATTTTATTAAAATCAGATTTATTTGGTGGAACTGAACCAACCATAAATGTTGGGAAATTACTTTGTGGAAGCGAAGGAACGCTGGCTTTTACAACCGAAGTCACGTTGCAATTAGACGATTTACCTCCTACGAATAATATCATGGTGGTGACTCATTTTGATAGTATTCAGGAAAGTTTAGAAGCTGTAATGATTGCGATGAAGCATCATTTGTACACCTGCGAAATGATTGATGATACCATTTTAGATTGTACTAAAAACAATAAAGAACAAAGCAAAAACCGTTTTTTTATTCAGGGTGAACCCAAAGCGATTATGATGTTTGAATTAGCTTCGTATATCAATATGGTCGAGGCCGAAAAACAAGCCGATGCATTGATAAAAGAATTAGAAGAGAACAACTTTGGTTATGCTTCGGTAAAATTATACGGATCCGATGTTGATAAAGTAAACGAACTTCGTAAAGCAGGTCTTGGACTTTTGGGAAGTATTGTGGGCGATGACAAAGCGGCCGATTCTATTGAAGATACAGCGGTAGAATTGAGTGATTTGCCAGCTTATATTGCCGATTTTTCGGCTATGATGCAACGTCATGGACAGGAAGCCATTTATTATGCACATGCTGGAGCGGGAGAATTACACCTGCGTCCGGTGTTGAATTTAAAGACCAAAGAAGGGGTTTACCAATTTAGAAATATTGCTACCGAAGTCGCTATTTTGGTTAAAAAATATAGAGGTTCGTTAAGTGGAGAACACGGTGACGGAATTGTAAGAGGAGAATTTTTGCCTTTTATGATTGGCGAAAAAAATTACGAATTATTAAAGCGCATCAAATTAGCATTCGACCCGAATTCGGTTTTGAATATGGGTAAAATTGTCAATGCGCTAAAAATGGATGAGAATTTCCGTTTTGAAACCGGTAGAGTAGAGCCTGATATTCAAACCATTCAGGATTTCTCCGATAGTATGGGGATTTTAAGAGCTGCCGAAAAATGCAATGGTTCTGGTGATTGTAGAAAATTGCCTTCGGCTGGTGGAACCTTGTGTCCGAGTTATCGTGCTACCCGCAATGAAAAAGATACGACACGTGCCCGAGCGAACGCTTTACGCGAATATTTAACGCATTCGGAAAAAGACAATAAATTCGACCATAAGGAATTATACGAAGTTTTTGAATTGTGTGTGAGTTGTAAAGCCTGTGCCAGCGAATGCCCGTCTAATGTAGATGTGGCTACTTTAAAAGCGGAGTTTTTATACCAATACCAAAAAGCAAATGGTTTTTCGTTTCGAAATAAAATCTTTGCTAATAATGCCAAAATGAATAAGATGGGAAGTCTTTTTCCAGCCCTGACTAATTTTGTTTCTAATCTTTCCATTGTGAAAAAAGGAATGGGAGTGGCGCAACAAAGAGAAGTTCCGCTTTTAGCCAAACAGACTTTTAGAAAATGGCTCAGCAATAACAATGACAATATCAATAAAGAATATCCAAACGGAAAAGTAGTTTTGTTTTGTGATGAATTCACTAATTATTATGATGTAAATGTTGGGATTGATGCTTTCGAACTGTTGACAAAACTAGGTTATGAAGTTATTGTTGTAGAGCATGAAGAAAGCGGAAGAGCATATATTTCGAAAGGATTTTTGGAAGAAGCTAAAATGATTGCAATTCAAAATGTGGCTACTTTTGCTCCGATTATTTCAGACGATTGTCAGTTAATAGGAATTGAACCTTCGGCAATATTGACTTTTAGAGACGAATATTTACGATTGGCAGAAGATAAAACCGCGGCTCAAACGTTAGCCAAAAATGTTTTGACTATCGAAGAGTTTTTCAAGAAAGAAATTGGAGCAGGAAAAATCCATGCGGGACAATTTTCGACAAACGAAAAACAAATTAAAATTCACGGACATTGCCATCAGAAATCATTGAGCGCTGTCGAAGCTACTTTTACAATGTTGAATCTCCCAAAAAACAATTCGGTTACTATTTACAACTCCGGTTGTTGCGGAATGGCGGGTTCTTTTGGTTATGAAGAAGAACATTACGAAATAAGTATGCAAATGGGAGAAGATACCTTGTTCCCAAAAATTAGATCAACCAGTGCTGATGTGTCTATTGCTGCGGCAGGAACTTCTTGCCGTCATCAAATTTTTGACGGAACGAGCCGAAAAGCCCAGCATCCGGTTTCAATTTTAAAAAGTTGTTTGAGGTAATTAAATTTCAATTAGTCGGGTAGCATTAATAAATAATTCGTAAAATAAAATATGTCTGAACAAGTAGTAACAATCGATGGAGAAATATTAGATATAAATTCCTTTACTGAAGAATCATGGAATGATTTGAAAAAGAATTATACAGTTGGAAATTTGAAAATGATTTGTTGTGATTCTAATGCCATTCCGAAGACTAGTATTAATTTCAAAAAGTTCTTTGCTCATCAAAATGATGAATGTAAAACAGCGCCCGAAACAATTTGGCATAAAACTACAAAACGGATGATTATTGATGAATTATTAAAACAAGGCTACATTGCAATTGAAGAGCAAAAAGGTGATAAATGGATTGCTGACGTATATTTAGAATTAAATGGTAGAAAGATTGCATTTGAAATTCAACAATCTCCTCAAACTTTAGCTACTTACATAGAAAGGCAAAACAAGTACATAGAAACACAAATTGAAACATATTGGCTTTTGTATCAACCAAGATATGTTACAATTACAAAGGCTATAAAGAAACTTGTATTAAAAGAGCTTAATTATAAACTTCCTCCAGGCGGAACTTTTCTATCACTAAATAATCTTCCTGTTTTCTATATTGATGAGAAAGACTATCGAGTTAAAGGTGTAGGTTTATTCAATTATTCTATTAAAGATTTTCTTTCTAGCTTAATAAATAATAAAATAATTTTTAATAAAACATGGCGAATTCAATAAACATTTTTTAATAGTTAAATCTCCAGCTAGCACAAGCATCTTGCTCGTGCCCATACTAATAAGTAGCAAAATATATAAAACATTAAAGGGAATTGTTTAAATTACATAATCATGAAAAACCTAAACCTACTTATTATTTTATCCATTTTAATCATTTTTTCATCATGTAAATTTGAAAAGAATAATGATTCTAATACTGATGTTGAATTTGAAGAGTCTGAATTATTAGGTCAGTGGATTCGAATCAATAAAATGGAAAAATTAGAAAATTCCGAAGAAGTAATTGTAAGCAAATTTAATTTAAAAAAGAATTATACTGCTGAAATTGAAATTCTGGATTCTATTGGATATAAAACTATAACTGGAAGTTGGGAAATTGATGGTGAACAAAAGATTGGTCCTATTTCTTTTAAATCAGATGTAGCCTTAACATTTGACAAGGATGCTAATCATAGAAATATAATTTTATTATCAGTTGAGGAATTCAATAAAAAAATGATTCTAACGACACAAACAGTAAAATACGAAAAGGAATAAATACTTTACTTCTCGGATAGCTTGCGCTAGCTATGGAAAAAGATTGAGAAGAAACAATCAAATTAACTTTATAAATCAAAATTGAAAAGCATAGGAGAGCCTATCAAAGTCATAGGCGCACCTACCAGAAACATAGGCATGCCTACTAAAAGTATAGGCGAGCTTACCAAAAACATAGGCGTTTCTATCAAAAGCATAGGAGAGCCTACCAAAGTAATAGGCAAGCCATGCTAAAACTATAGCGCGGCTATAGAATGACTAGGTACGCCTACTAAATTTATAAGTACTACCTTTAAAAAAGCTAAGTAAGCCTTTTAAATAATAGGAGATACCTACAAATAGAATAGGGACGCCTATTAAATTAGTAGGTTTGCCTGGCGAAAATAAATGTGATACCTATAAAATCGCGAGGAGTGCCTTAGTAATAGTATGGAGAAGTGTTAGTTTATGATAAAGTGAAAAAGATTTTAACCGCAAAGTTAGAAAAGTCTTATATGGAAGTTTAAATAAAAACGCAAAGTTCACAAAGTATTGTGAGCTTTGCGTTTTCTTAATATCGGAAGAAAAGCCTTGCGAACTTTGCGGTAAAATTTTAAGAATACCGATTACTAGGATTTACTGCGAATAGGAATCGTAGTTTGGTTAATATAGAAATAAATTTTATGTCTAAAAGAATAATAATCGCTTCAAGTTGGCTTTTGTTTTTTGCAGCCTGTATCAGTTGTCAAAAAGCAAAATCGGAAGTAAAAGTTAAGACGGAAAGTATAGTTGAAAACAAAAAAAGTATCGATTATACTTCTTATTTTAATGAAGCCCAGCAGTATTGTGAGGAAAATAATTTGAATCAAGAGCTGTTTTTCCTAATTGATTTAGGAGTTCATTCAGGTTTAAAACGGTTTTTTATTTATGATTTGAAAGATAAAAAAATTTTAAAATCGTTTTTAGTGAGTCATGGTTGTGGTAGTTCGGTTTGGGGAGGAACTTATACAAAGGTGAATGCAGAAATTAGCAATCAGGTGGATTCCCATTGTTCTTCTATTGGTAAATATATGGTGTTGAATCGGGGAGTGAGTCAATGGGGAATCAAGGTGAACTATTTGTTAGACGGAAAAGAGGTAACCAATTCGAATGCTATAAAACGCGCCATAGTGTTGCATTCCTGGGAAGAAGTACCAAATGATGAAGTCTATCCTAATGGAACTCCGGAAGGCTGGGGTTGTCCAGCAGTTTCGAATGAAAGTATGATGGAAATTGATTCAATTTTGCAAAAAAATAAAAAAGTCTTATTCTGGATAATTAAGACCGTAGAGTAAATAGAAAGCAAAAAAACCTAACAAAATATCTCATTTTTTAAACTTTAAACAAAACATAATTCCCTATTTTTGCTCTTCGAGATTTTAAAAAATAATAAAAAACAATATACTATGAATTCATTTGACGTAGTCGTTATAGGTTCTGGACCTGGAGGATATGTATCAGCGATTCGTTGTGCGCAACTAGGCTTCAAAACAGCTATTATCGAAAAATATTCCACACTTGGAGGAACTTGTCTTAATGTAGGATGTATTCCTTCAAAGGCTTTGTTGTCTTCTTCTCACCATTATGCTGAAATTGCTCATTTTGCCGATCACGGAATCGAAGTTTCTGGAGAGGTGAAAGTTAATTTAGAAAAAATGATTGCTCGTAAAACAGCAGTTGTAGATCAAACTTCTGGTGGAATCAACTACTTGATGGATAAAAATAACATTACTGTTTTTAATGGTTTAGGTTCTTTTGTTGATGCTACACACGTTGCTATTGCAAAAGCAGATGGAACTTCGGAAACTATCGAAGCTAAACATACTATTATTGCTACAGGTTCTAAGCCATCTTCTTTGCCTTTTATCTCAATTGATAAAGAAAGAATCATTACTTCTACTGAAGCTTTAAGTTTAAAAGAAGTACCTAAGCACCTTGTAATCATTGGTGGTGGAGTTATCGGAATCGAATTAGGTCAGGTATATTTACGTTTAGGTGCTCAGGTTTCGGTTGTGGAATTCATGGACAGAATTATTCCTGGAATGGATGCTTCTTTGTCTAAAGAATTGACAAAAGT
>NCET01000438.1 GCA_002280815.1 Flavobacteriales bacterium 32-34-25
ACTTATAGAAATATGGGTTACAATAAAGAGGAAATGATTAAGAGTGTGGGAACGATGTATAAAGCTTTTCAATACGGAGCGCCGCCACACGGAGGAATTGCATGGGGAATTGACCGATTGATGATGATTTTGGAGAAAAAAGCATCTATTCGTGAAGTAATGGCTTTCCCGAAAACAGGAACAAGTGAAGATTTATTATTTGGAGCACCATCGCTTTTATCGGATAAAAAGGTAGAAGAGATGAATGTTAGAATAATCAAATAGCATATCAATTTCAATGGCAATGATTAATTGCAAATTGAAAAATAAAAAAAATCCAAAACAGCATTTTAAATGTTTGTTTTGGATTTTTTTATAAGTTTTTGATTTTAAGAATTCTACTCTTGTTGGATTTAGGATCTTAAATTAAAAGTTCGCTAATTAAGAACTTTTTTGTTATCTTTGTACTATATTTGGAGGGTATGAAAAGAATTATTGCTAAAAAGACTTTGAAAGATTTTTGGGAAAATCACGCTGATGCGGAACAGTATCTGAAAACATGGTATGAAACGGCAAAGAATTCTAATTGGCGTTCTCCAAATGATATTAAACAAACTTTTATTAATGCAAGTGTATTGAAAGACAGTCGGATTGTTTTTAATATCAAAGGGAATTCGTATCGATTGATTGTGAAATTCAATTATGAACGGCAATGGGCATTCATTCGGTTTATTGGAACCCACGCTGAATATGATAAAATAAATGCTGACACAATTTAAAAATTTACAAATATGAAAATCGCACCTATTAAAAATGAAAATGATTATGAGAAAGCGCTTGAGCGACTTGAAGTAATATTTGATGCTGCTCCTAACACTATTGATGGCGATGAGGCAGAGATTTTGTCAATGTTAATTGATAATTATGAAAATCAATATTTTCCTATTGAGGCTCCAGATCCAATTGAGGCCATAAAAATTAGAATGGAAGAAATGAATATCAAACAGAAAGATTTGATTGGGATTATTGGAGGAAAAAGTAGTGTTTCTGAAATCCTAAACAAAAAGAAAAGATTAACTGTTGATATGATTAGGGAATTGGAAAGAGTTTTGAGTATTTCGGCTTCTGTATTAGTTGGTAGTTATCAATTAAAATCCTAATTTGATTTTAATTACAATATCAAAAATCAATGGCAATGATTAATTGAGGTGATTGAAATGATTCAATTTTCAAATTTCCAAAACCACATTTTAAATGCTTGTTTTGGAAATTTGTTTTTTAGGGCTTTTTTTAATTGCCATTGATTTTTGCAATTGGCATTGCAATTGAGAATCAGGATCTCGGTTTACTAAGTCCTCTGTCGTACATAACAATACTTCCTGCTACTGATACATTTAAGCTTTTTTCAGATTTGAATTTAATCAGATGATGGCATTTTGCAATTGCTTTTTTAGATAAACCATTATCTTCGGCACCTAATAAGTAAACACATCGTCTGGGATGTTCAAATGTTTCTAAATCAGCTGCCCGATCGTCAAGTTCTACTCCTACTAAGCGTGCGCCTTTGGGTAAGTTTTGGTAGAAATCTTCAAAGGTTTCGTAGTGAAAATAAGGCATTGATTTTACGGCATTTTCTGTGTCGCAAGCCTGTTTGGCGTATCTGTTTCCTATTGTGAAAATATAACTTGCTCCTAAGTTTTGGGCAGTTCTCCATAAAACGCCTAAATTTTCGGGAGTTTTCCCGTTTTGTATTCCTATTCCGAAAAATTCGGTTATAAAATTATCGTTCATAAAGCAAAAATACAAACAGTTGATTGTTTAGCCAAGTTTTTAATTTGTTTTGAAAAAAGCAGCGGTTTGTTGTTTAAATTCACATTTTTTGTTGATAACTTAAAAGGTTAAAAGTGGATTATAGTCGTGTTCTAATTTCAGTTTTTATATATTTGCTTGTTAGTCAAAAAATACATTTAGAATTAAATATATGAGCGAAGAAATCAATAAAGGAAATTATTCAGCAGATAGTATTCAGGCATTAGAAGGAATGGAGCACGTAAGAATGCGTCCTTCCATGTACATTGGAGATGTTGGAGTTCGTGGACTTCACCATTTAGTTTATGAGGTTGTAGATAACTCCATTGATGAGGCAATGGGAGGTCATTGTGATACTATTGGTGTTGCAATCAATGAAGATGGTTCTATTACAGTAGAAGATAATGG
>NCET01000439.1 GCA_002280815.1 Flavobacteriales bacterium 32-34-25
GCGGGGCCAGTTTTTAAACGAATTGCACAAAAGATTTTTACAGAAGTTCCTTCGACAAACGAAATCAAAAAACTAGATAAAAAGATTCCAAAACAAGAGAAACATTATAATCAATATTTTGCAAAACTTCAAAAATCGCAACAATTAATTCCCAATGTTAAAGGAATGCCAGGAATGGATGCCATTGCTTTGTTAGAGAATTTAGGAATGAATGTTAGAATAAAAGGCATTGGAAAAGTAAAAAATCAATCGCTACAGGCGGGTCAAAATATTATAAAAAACACAACTATAACATTAGAATTATTGTGATTAAATTAAAAGACATATTGTATAGAGTAGCAATCGAAGCCGTTCATGGTTCGACTGATATTGCTATTGGTAAATTAGATTTCGATTCTAGAAAAATCGAAGCTAATGATGTGTTTGTTGCCATTCGTGGTTCGATTTCAGACGGACATGATTATATTCAAAAAGCCATCGATTTAGGTGCTAAAACCATCATTTGCGATACTTTTCCTGAGCAGTTTGTTAATGAGGTTACTTATGTACAAGTAAATGATACTAACAAAGCGCTTGCTTTTATGGCGGCTAATTATTTCGGAAATCCTTCTGAAAAATTAAAATTAGTTGGAATTACAGGGACTAACGGGAAAACTACAATTGCTTCTTTATTATACCAATTATTTAAAAAAGCAGGATTCAAAGTAGGTTTGCTTTCTACTGTGAAAATATTAGTTGATGATGTAGAATATAAAGCAACGCACACCACTCCCGATTCGATTACAATCAATCATTTTTTGAACGAAATGATTAATACAGGTGTGGAGTATTGTTTTATGGAAGTGAGTTCGCATGGAATTCACCAAAAACGTACCGAGGCATTGCATTTTAGAGGTGGTGTTTTTACTAATTTATCGCACGATCATTTAGATTATCATCCCACTTTTGCCGAATATAGAGATGTTAAAAAATCATTTTTTGACAATTTACCAAAAACTGCCTTTGCTATTTCTAACATTGACGACAAGAACGGTGCGGTGATGTTGCAAAATACAGTAGCTCAAAAAAGAACCTACGCACTAAAATCCTATGCTGATTACAAAGCACAAATTTTAGAGAATTTATTGTCAGGTTTATTATTGAAAATTGAAGGCAATGAAGTTTGGGTAAAATTAATAGGTGTTTTTAATGCTTATAATTTATTAGCTATTTACGGAACGGCTATCGAATTAGGTATGGATTCTTTAGAAACACTTCGTTTGTTGTCAGAATTAGAAAGTGTTTCCGGAAGATTCCAATACATTGTTTCCGATTCGAATATTACTGCAATAGTTGATTATGCACATACTCCGGATGCCTTAGAAAACGTCTTAAAAACCATCAATGAAGTTCGAACTAAAAACGAACAATTAATTACAATTGTAGGTTGTGGCGGAAATAGAGATAAGGCTAAAAGACCTGTTATGGCTGGAATTGCAGCCGATTTAAGTAATAAAACCATTTTAACATCAGACAATCCAAGAGACGAAGATCCTGATGTTATTATTAGCGAAATGGAAGCAGGAGTGCCACCGCAAAATCATAAAAAAGTTTTTGCAGTTACGGATAGAAAACAAGCTATAAAAATTGCTTGTCAATTGGCTCAGCCCAATGATATTATTTTAATTGCAGGAAAAGGACATGAAACCTATCAGGAAATTAAAGGTATTCGTACTGATTTTGATGATATGAAAATTGTAAAAGAAATTTTAGACCAACTTCATAAATAGTAAAAATATGCTGTATTATTTATTTGATTATTTCAACAAAGTATTGAATCTTTCTGGAACAGGAGTTTTTCAATACATCACTTTTAGATCGGCATTGGCCTTTATACTTTCACTGTTGTTGTCTACAATTTACGGTAAGAGAGTTATTAAATTTTTGCAGAGGCAGCAAGTTGGAGAAACGGTTCGTGAACTAGGATTAGCAGGTCAAAATGAAAAAGCAGGAACTCCTACAATGGGAGGTTTGATTATCATTTTTGCTACTTTGATTCCTGTTTTTCTGTTTGCCAAATTGCATAATATCTATATCGTTTTACTTATTGTAACCACTTTATGGATGGGAACTATTGGTTTTGTTGATGATTATATCAAAATATTTAAAAAAGACAAACAAGGACTTAAAGGAATTTTTAAAGTTTTTGGTCA
>NCET01000064.1 GCA_002280815.1 Flavobacteriales bacterium 32-34-25
ACCTACTTTTGCCAAAAAAATAGTTGAAATTCCTGTTTTCCATATTTTTGACTTTTATAGTATTGCTAAATTCATTTAGTAATCTAATGCTATATACTGCTTTCAAAATAAATCAAAATGAAATTGCAAAAACGCTCTGTGTATTAAGAGAACAAAGAAATAATACGTGTAATGGAAATTGTGTTTTAAGAGCGGAATTAAAAAAACAAGCCGAAAAAGAAGAGAAACATACCATTCTTTTAAAAGAAAAAATTGAAATTCTCTACACGATTACTAAAATAGAACACATTCCACTTTCCTTTAATGAAATTACAGCAATAACTAAAATATCTAGTTTTTGTAAAATTGCTAAACCAAACTCTATCTGTTTTAATATTTTTCATCCACCCATCGCATAATTATATTTTAGTACACTCATTTCAAATTTGAAATGTAATTTTTGTTGGCTTAAAGTCAGCAAATCAGTTATTAATATTGTAATTATCAAAAATGAAGAAAATGATTTTATCCCTATTAATTTTAGGGCAATATACTTATGCACAAAATAAAATTGAAAAAGACAGTACAAAAAACAATCAACTGGAAGAAGTTATTGTTACTGCCAATAAAATCGAACAAAAAAATATAGATGTACCTGTTGCTGTTACTTCTATTTCTACCAAAGCAATCCAAAACGCTAGATTGGTTGATATTTCTGATCTATCTGCTAGGGTTCCTAATTATTTGTACCAAGGTTTAGGAGTAAGTTTTCAAAATATTCAATCCATTCGAGGGATTCAAGTATTTAGTGACAACCCTGCTGTTTCTACTTATGTTGATGATGTAAATTCGTTAGATATTATGGCAGCAGGATTTACTCTTACCGATATTGAGCGTATTGAGGTTTTACGTGGACCTCAAAGCACATTGTTTGGACGAAATGCAATGGGTGGTGTTGTAAATATTTTTACTAAAAAACCGACTAATAAAACTACTGGATATGTAGAATTGGAAAGTGGAAACTATGCTTTACAACGTTACACAGCAGGTATCAAAATGCCATTAATTAAGGATAAATTATTTTTTGGATTAAATGGTTTGTTTCAGAAAAAAGACGGTTTTATGAAAAACAGTATTGCAGGAACAACTTCTACAGATACAAGTTTAAACGGAAGAACTGTTGGCGATGAAGAAACTACGTATGGCAATGCCTTTTTAAAATGGATGGTGAATGATAAATTAAGCTTTACAGCCAATGTAAAGCATCAAAGAGATTATTCCAACGGATCGGCTTATATGGTTTCACAGTTTAACGAAACAATTGCATTAGAAACTCCTACGGTTATTAACCTTACGCGAATTGGATCTTACGAACGAGAAATGACCAATTATTCCCTGACCGGAAAATATCAAGCGAAAAATTTTGAATTAACTTCTATTACTGCTTTCCAACAAATCTCTTTTTCTTATAGAGATATGGATTTCCCAGGTTATTATCATTCTTTTTATAGAAGTGCTATAGGTGAAAAATCACCAGCCCAAAACGTATGGAGTCAAGAAATTCGAATTAATTCTATCAATAAAGATGATAAATTGCAATATGTTGCTGGTTTATATGGATTCACTCAAGTAGGTTATGATCCGACAAGTAATTTAGCTTACGAAGCAGCCCCAGATAATTATGTGATTTACAGAAATAAAAGAAATAATAATGGATATTCTGCTTTTGGAGAAGTGAGCTATAGAATTTTAAACAAATTAAAAGCTGTTGCTGGTGCAAGATTCGATGTTGAAAACCGTGAATCTACTTTTAATGGTTTTGGCGATGCCGTGTTTGTGGATGGTGTTTTTACGCAAATCAATCCTGACCAAACAAAATCGGTAAGTTACAATGCTTTTTCTCCTAAAGCCTCTTTGATTTATAGTCTTACCCAAAATTCAAATACTTATGCAACCTATACTCGTGGATTTAGAGCTGGTGGAATAAGTTCTCAAGCGCTTCCTGCTGGAGTTCGTCAAGATTATGATCCTGAATATTCAGATAATTTTGAGGTAGGTTACAAAACTAGTTTTTGGAACAATAGAGTCAACTTGAATGCGGCGGCATTTATGATTAATTGGAAAGATTTACAATTTTCTAATATTGTAGCACCTGCTGTATATTCTATGGAAAACGTAGGTGATGCTTATTCAAAAGGGATAGAATTAGAAGCTAATGTTATCCCTGTAAAAGGCTTGCAATTGGATTTTGCTTATGCTGTAAATGATGCTGAATATAAAGATTTTGACTTAACAAGAATGGATTTTGTAACGGGTTCAGATATCATAACACCAATTGGTGGAAACAAACTTTCTAATGCTCCAAAAACAACATTCTTTACTGCAGCACAGTATTCTATCGAAACTACTGAAAAAGTAAATTTATTATTTAGAGTTGAGTTTAGAAACGTTGGCGGTTATTATACTGATATTCAAAATGACTTATACCAACCCACTTATCAAGTAGTTAATACAAGATTTGGATTGAGTTATGAAAATTATGGTTTGTTTTTATGGACAAAAAACTTGACTAACGAACACTATTTAGCTTATGGAAGTGGTGATACTAGTTTTGGCCGATCAGCAATAGCCGCAATTCCAAGCCAAATAGGAGTGACTTTATCGTTCAAATTTTAATAAATTACTAAATATAAATAATTATGAAAAAAGTACTCTATGTAATTTTAGCTTCGATAAGCTTGTTAAGTTGCAATAATTCCGAAAAAGAAAAGACAGAGAAAAAAGCGATGACTCACGAACAAATGATGACGGAACTATTTCCTAAACCTAAAGTGAAAATTAGGACAGTTGGAATTTTATTATATGACAACTATGCTGTGTTAGATGCTATGGGACCATTTCACGTATTTAGTGATATGATGGGCGTAGAAGTGTTTTTTGTTGGAAGGCATAAAGGTTTAATTACGACTATGAATGGAATGAAAGTGCAATGTGACAGATCCATTGATGATGTTAAACAGTTGGATATTTTACTTATTCCAGGAGGTTTAAACGAAACGTATCAATTAACAAAGGATAAAGTTTTATTAGATTGGATAAAAATGATTGACAAAAATTCAAAATATACTACAAGTGTTTGCACAGGTGCGTGGGTTTTGGCGGCGACCGGTCTTTTGGATGGTAAAGATGTTACTTCACATTGGTATGGCAAAAAACTCCTGAAAGAAAAGTTCAATGTTAATGTAGTTGATGAGCGCTATACAAACAGCGGTAAATACTGGACGAGTGCTGGGGTTTCTGCGGGTATTGATATGAGTTTGGCAATTGTTCGAGATATTAATGGAGATAATTATACCAAAGCTGTAATGTTAGATTTAGAGTATGATCCAAAACCACCAATTGAAGGAGGTAGTGTGAAAAATACAGATAAAGTAATTGTTGAAAGTATGCAAGGAATGTATGATTCCGTATTATTACCTTTTATAAAAGAAACAGATAAGAAATAATCTAAAGTAAAAGAGAATTTATATAAAAAAGACAGGGAGTTAAACTAACTTCCTGTCTTTTTTTGTTTATTTTTTTGCTAAATATTCTTCTGGTGTTTCCAAGAATCCTTCCTTACAGGTTTTAGAACAAAAGCCATATAAATTCCCTTTGTAAGTAACTGTGTCACTTACACCTAATTTAATATCCATTTTGCAATAGTAATCTACTTTGTTATGGTATTTTAATTTGTTTAATGGATTTTCGGGATTAACAGCCATCGTTTCTTTGACAGGATGCGGGTGTTTGTGTTCTTCTTTTTTATTGCAACTTAATAATGTCGCCAAGCAGAGAATTAAAAACAGGTTTTTCATTTTATATTTATTTAAGATTATTTTCTTTTTGTTACTTCGTAATATTTAATTATTTCCGTCCAGTTAATGACATTCTATATCCCTGATAAATAATCGGCGCGTTTTTTTTGTATTTTAAATAGTATGCGTTTCCCCAAACATCAATAGCAAAAATAAGCATTCCTTTCTTTTCTGTTAATCCATTATTGGATTATCCTGATTAGCGGTACTGCAAAGAATAATGCGAGAATTTTTAGAGTTTCGTGAGTCCTAATAATTCGATTAATTTTTCCCGAAGTACGTTTCTAGTATTGCTTTCTACATTGTAATATTTTACTTTTAGACTATCAACAGAAATTTTTTCGGTGTTGTTTGTTTTAAAATTTTCTGAAATGAATCTAAAAATATCTGTTTGATTTTTGTGTTTGATAATTTCTGTTTCCATCAATAACCCAAAAAAATAACTTAACTGTGCTACTGATAAACTAGTAAGGAATTTTATCTTTTCTTCATTAGTTGAAATATTTGTAAATTGATTGGCTTCGAGCTTAATTTTTTTGGTTAAATATTCGATTTCTTCTTCAATCCAACTGATCATTTGCTCTTTTAGTGACGGCAAATTTGGTTTGTATTTTATGAAGTTTCTAAATTGTTTTTGATTGTAATTTTTGAGTAATCGGTAAAGAAAATCTATTTTTTGGATGTTGTTTTCCTGGTTTTCTAATTCCTGAATAATTTCAAAAGTCAAATATTTAAAAAACTTTAAAGAATTGAAATTTAAGTAGAAAAGGGATTCTTTAATTATATCTTCAGAAATGTTTGCGAAATTAATCTGTTTGTAAAGTGCCAGTATAAATTCTGAACAATAATTGAATTCATAATAGGTTAGTTTTTCCTGAATGTTTATTGTTGCTATTTTTAGCAATGGCTCATAAGTTAATTTTAATAATTGATTATTGATATTGCTATCTAATAATCTTGATTTTACTTCTTTAAGCTTATTTGTAATTTCAAATTCTTTGACTAGAGTAGAGCGGTAAGGGATTTGAATATTTACGTTAAGATAATTGCGGTATTCTTTTTCTATGAAACGAAGCAATTTTTAAAGATAGATGTAGGTGATTTTTAAACAATCTGTTTTGTCATAATTATTAGAAAATTGATAAAGATCTAATGAGTTTACCGGATTGATTTCTTTGATTAATTTATGAGCTAAATTCTCCAGTGCATATTGTTTTCGATGAATGTGCTGTTCGATTTCTTCTTTTGATTTTAATTTGAAAACCCGTTCTTTATTTGTTTTTTTGATTTTAACATTTTCACTTTTTTCTTGTGATAAATCCTCTATTTCACATTGTTCTAAAATGTATATGGTATTTTCATTTTTAGAACAACAATATAAATTGGATTGATTTTTCAGAATGTTTAAATTATCCAAAATTTCGGAAATAAAAGGTTTAAATTCAGAAGGAATATCTGATTCTTTAAAATTTACTTTTGTTCCTTTTGGATGTAGATTATGGATTGGTTTTTTGACAATGTATTTTATTTTACCATTTTTTTTAATAAAATCTATTTGGTAAATCAGGTAACTTTCTGAAGTGAATTTTTCCAAAAAAGGTATTAAATCATTGCTGAAAATAATCTTTGGATTTTTGATTTCTTTTAATATTCTATCGTAGTTTTCTAAAATGTATTTTTGTTTCATATATGATCAGAAGTATAAAAAAAAAAAACAGCTTTTTTTAGTTGAAAAATCACAATTGATTATATTGAAGTATAATCAATTGTGATAACATTCTAAATAGATTTATCAAACTAATATTTGATATTAAAACTTCATTCTTTGAATTCTAATAGCATTTAAAATAGCTAACATTGCTACACCAACATCTGCAAAAACGGCTTCCCACATTGTAGCTAAACCTCCTGCACCAAGAACCAAAACAACTGCTTTTACAGCGAATGCTAATCCAATGTTCTGATACACTATTTGTTTTGTTTTTTTACCAATATTTATAGCTGTAAAAATTTTTGTAGGCTGGTCATTTTGAATAACAATATCTGCAGTTTCAATAGTGGCATCGCTTCCTAAACCACCCATTGCAATTCCGGCATCGGCAAGGGCAACTACTGGTGCATCGTTTACACCATCACCCACAAAAGCAATTTTTAGGTTTTGTGATTTAAGTTCCTCTACTTTTTCTACTTTGTTTTCAGGTAACAAATCGCCATAGGCTTGATCGATATTTAATTCTTTTGCAACAGCATCTGCAACGGCTTGTTTATCTCCCGAAAGCATTACGGTTTTGATGTTTATTTTATGCAAACTTTCGATAGCTGTTTTTGCATCTTCTTTTATTTCGTCAGCAATAAATGGCGTATTGTCAATTTCTGCATCGTAACTGATGTTGAATTTTTTCATCAGTTTTACATTTCCCGCTAGAATTTCTTTTCCATCTACCTTCCCTTTTAGTCCATGTCCTGCGATTTCTTCCACATCGGTAACGGTTACATTTTTTTCAGCACCTTTTGCATATTCAATAATAGCAGTTCCAACAGGATGAGTAGATTTGGTTTCGAGTGCCGATGTATATTTTACTAAATCGGCTTCGGGAATATCAACGGCTACTACTTTTTGAACTTTGAAAACACCTTTGGTCAGCGTTCCTGTTTTATCCATAACTACCACCTGAATAGATGCCATTATATCTAAAAAATTCGAACCTTTAACTAAAATTCCGTTTTTACTTGCTGCACCAATTCCTCCAAAATAACCTAACGGTATTGAGATTACCAATGCACAAGGACAGGAAATAACCAAGAAAACTAAAGCTCGGTATAACCAATCGTTGAAGATATAATTTTCTATGAATATCATTGGAACTAAACAAATACAGATTGCCAAAAACACAACTATTGGGGTGTATATTTTAGCAAATTTTCGAATAAATAGTTCGGTAGGTGCTTTTTTAGCCGTGGCATCTTGCACCATCTCAAGGATTTTTGACAACTTACTATCAGTGTAAGCCGTTGTCACTTCGACTTGAACAACTGTATTCAGGTTAATCATTCCTGCAAGAACGGTTTCTCCTTTTTGTTTTGTATCTGGTTTGCTTTCTCCTGTTAATGCTGCTGTGTTTAAGGAAGCATTATCTGAAAGTAATTTTCCGTCGAGTGCTAATTTTTCTCCTGGGCGTAATTGGATTATTTCTCCAATGACAATTTCAGCTGCTTTTTTATCAATAGTATTGCCCTCTTTGATAACTGTAGCGGTATCTGGTCTTTGATCCAACAATAATTTGATGTTGTTTTTTGCTCTTTGAACTGCCAGTGTTTGAAATACTTCGCCAACGGCATAAAATAGCATTACGGCAACACCTTCGGGATATTCACCAATAGCGAATGCTCCGATTGTAGCAATACTCATTAATAGGAATTCTGAAAAGATTTCGCCTTTACGTATGCTTTCAAAAGCTTCTTTTATTACCGGAAAACCAACAGGAGCATAAGCTACTACATACCAAGAAATACGGACCCAGCCAGTGAACCAAGTTTGTGGAAAATAATTATCAAAACCAATAGCAATGAGTAATAGCACAAAACTTATAACTGCTGGCAAGAACATTTGAAACGTCGTTTGATTACCGCCTGAATGGTCGTGTCCGTCATCATCCGAATGCTCATCGTGATTGTGCTGGTCCTTTACTATTTTTTTAGCCTTTGTATCATCGTGTTCGTTGCTACAACAGCTTTCTTTTTTAGTTTTCTTTTTTACCTGCTTATCTGCCATTTTATTTATTTTTTCTTCTTGTGAACAGCAAGTCATTTTACCTTGAGCATCATAAGTGTGCTTGTGTTTTGGATCTGTATTTTTCATTTTTTAATCATTTTAAATTAATTAAGAATATTTTATTTAATCATTTTCGTTTTCCTTACCGTGTTTTATTATCATATTTTGCTTCCATTTTATATACCATTTTTGATGGTGTAATGAAAGTAGAAAATACAATGCGCAAGCACCTATTATAGCTATAATAAACATATCTAATCCTACCGCAACACCAACTGCTGATGTACACCATACGGTTGCTGCTGTTGTTAATCCGTGTGATGTTCCTGCAGTAGAATTGCGATAAATAATTCCAGCACCTAGAAAACCAACGCCTGTTACAATATTTGCAATTACTCTTGAAGTATCCGCTGGGTTATTTACCAAATGGGCTGTAATAGCTGTAAACAAAGTTGCGCCAATACATACGGCTGCATACGTTCTTATTCCTGCATCTTGACAGTGTTTTTCTCTATCTAAACCAATAAATCCTCCTAATAAAAAGGAGACAATCAGTTTGGAAACAATAATTAATTCTGCATTTATATCCATAATTTATATATTACATTATATAAAACGATTTTGGCTTTTCTACAATTGGTAAATCTGTATCGCCTATCAATTCTTTAATATTTATTTCTATTGTTATTGCAAGACTTGTCATTGGAATGTCGGTTGTTACATTTTCGAACGGATCTTGTAATATAATTGCCGTTCGTTCTATGGCTATAAATATTATAGGTATCAAAGCTGTTAAAAATATTTCTACTAAAACATATTTATCATCTAACCCAAATGGTAAAAGCGTGGCAAAAACATAAATTAAAAAATGTACCAATAAGCTGTATGATTTTGGAAAAACGGTGTTTTTAATACGTTCGCATTTTCCCATAGAGTCGCACAAGCGACTTAAAGTACTGTCAATCTGTATTTGCTTGAAATCGCTAATTTCTAGTTTAGATAGTGCTTCACTATGTTGATTAATTATTGCATTTGGGATGTTGTTTTTTGATAATTTATGTTCTTTAACATAGTCGTATACTTTTTTTGAATACGATAATTTTCGCAACGATTCTCCTAAAACATAACACCAAATTATTTGACGGTACGCAAAATCCTGCACAATTTTAGTGTCTTTTTCTGGTAAAAATTGCTTTACTTGACGTATTAAAGTTCTTGAATCGTTTACTATTGCACCCCAAATTATTCTTGCTTCCCACCATCTTTCATAAGCTTGGGCTGTTCTAAAAGCCAGTAATAATGATAATGCAGTTCCGATTATGGCACTCATAGCAATTGGTATTTCTATTTTTGACAGAAAACCGTACTGGTCAGCAATTCCTACTACTATAGCATAGATTAGAATGGCAGTTATGTCAAATTTTATTTGTTTCAAAAATGTGAATATTGATATTCTTTTATTTAATAGCATAAATTAATTTTTTAATTATTTAGACAAAATCCATCTAGAACAAAAACATAATCATTTATAATTAATTACTTTGTTTCATCTTACCATTTTTGAATCGTTCACTCGCAGTTTGGTAATAAGAAACAGTTAATTTTTCTAAATCAATTAAATTTTTATTTTCTATTTTTTTCATTATTTTCTTTTCTGCATCCCATATATAATTATTTACTTTTTTTCGGTCATTTATTTCTGTAAAATATTTATTCTTTAATAATCCTAATGTTCTATAATTTCCAATTAAAGCTCTTTCTTCATTAGGTTTCATTATATTAATATCTTTGCCATAAAGTTCTGTTTGATAATTCCAATTCAAATATCCAAATACTGTTGGCATTAGGTCAATTTGCGATACAAGTTTATTGATTTTTTGTTTTTGATTATTCAAATTGTAAATCATTGCTGGAATATGATGATTTTCAATATTTATTTCCCATTTACCAGCACTATTGGCACAATGGTCAGCAACAATTACAAAAATTGTATTTGAAAACCAAGGTTTTGTTTTCGCTTTTTTAATATATTGTCCTAAAGCAAAATCAGTATATTTTACTGCACTTTCTCTACTTCCTTGTACCATATTTATTCTTCCATTAGGAAATGAATAGGGTTTATGGTTAGATGTTGTCATTATAAATTGAAAAAAAGGTTTGTTTTTTTTGAATTTATATTGGCATATTTTATAGATTGAGTATAACTATCTTCATCACAAATTCCCCAAGCATTTTCAAATGTTACTTCGTTGTCTTCTATTGCAAATCGTTTTGTTTTAATATTATCAGATATTGGATTTCCTCTGTTTCTATCTATTATATTAAACCCTTGACCGCCAAAAAAAGTGTTCATATTATCAAAATAGCCATCGCCTCCATATATAAAACTTAAATCATAATTTTTCTTTTTTAATATCGTAGCTATTGAAAATATACTTTCATTATTTGGTCTTCTTACAATACTGTTTCCTGGTGTTGGTGGAACGCAGAGTGTGAGTGCTTCCATACCTCGAACAGTTCTTGTACCTGTAGCATACATATTAGTAAAGAATATGCTGTTTTTTGCTAATGCTTCATAATTAGGTGTTAGATTTTGTTGGTTTCCAAATTGTTTTAAAAAATCGGCACTAAAACTTTCAATAGCAATTAAAACTATGTTAGGGGCTTGTTCTTTTGAGCCACTTACGTTTCTTGTAATCGCATCTTTTTCTTGATTTGTAAATTCTTGATTGTTTTGAAGCAATTCCTTTTTTACTATTTTATATGCTTCTTTGTTAGGCAATGTTTTATAAAATGTTGTATAATCTAACTCGTTTGAATGCAATGCTGAAAAAAAAGAGAAAACACCATTTTTGCTTAATTCATTTTCATAATTATTGATACTCCATTCTGCAAGTTTATTTTTTGCAAAAAAAGCGAAAAGTAATGTTACTAGTAATAAAGGTAAAACATTAAAAAGCCTTTCTTTAAATTTTGGTTTTTCTGTGAATGTTTCCCTAAAAACATTTTTCTTCTTATAAATGACATATATAATGAAGATTAAAGTAAATAGAACCAAAATTATTAATGGGATTGGATAGGATTGATTTATATTTTCAAAAACTTCGTAAGTATATATTAAATAATCAACAGCAATAAAGTTAAACCTTGTATTGAATTCCTCCCAAAATGGAAATTCCGCAACAAAAGAAAAAATACTAATGAATAGTAAAATACCCATTAAAAAATAAGTAATTACCTTATCAAGTATGCCACCGACAAGTTTTGAAGGTAAAGCAAGTAGATATGAATAATAAATTGTAGAAAAAAACAAAGCTACTGATAGGTCAAAGAAAAATCCTAAACTGAAAATTTTGATAATTGAAATAAGAGAAAAATCAATATCATCAAATGATAAAGCATAAAGGGAAATTCTTATCCCGAAAGAAATCAGAACATAAGTTGATATAAATGAATATAGTAATGAAAATCGTTTGTTAAATATATTTTTCATTTTTTTAAATTGTATTTTTAGTTATGAGAATCCAGAGACCATTTCTCCTTCATCTTTTATTAAAAGAAATGTACTTCCTAAAAGCATTGCCTAATCGGTTCTACTGCCTTGAAATAGTTTTCAAAATCATCAATGATACTGGCAGTTTGGGATAGGTTTAAGTTTTTTAAAGACTTCATTGCAGATGTTGGGTATTTCTTTCGTTTTAGAATGTTTGTAACCTTTTTATTTTTACTATATATAAAACATAAGTATTTGATTTTAAATAAAAAGAACTATTTATTCCCAAAGTTGTGGGATTTTTTTCCTCTGTTTTTTATTAACCCATTTATTCAATTTATAGGAAAGATAAGCTGATCCGCTTCCTATGATTGCGCCAGCTAACACGTCACTTGGATAATGAACACCCAATACCATACGAGAATAGCTTACTGCACTTGCCCACGCAAACGAAGGAGCAATAATGTACCATTTTGGATACGCCATACTCAAGGAAGTGGCAGTTGCAAAAGCTAAAGAAGCGTGCCCTGATGGGAAAGAAGGTCCGGTTGCTGTTGTAACTTGCTCAATATCTGGATAAGTTACAAATGGTCGTTCTCTATTTACTGTTTTTTTTAAAGCAAATGTTATAAATCCTGAAGCCAAAAAGGCTTCTCCAATAAAAATAGCTTTCTTTTTGACTGTACTATCTTTCATTATCAATCCGACAGAGTACATAATAATTGGAGTTCCAATACTTACAGGAGCTAGACTATTTGTAATTCCTTTTGATGCTGGATCCAGTGATTTGTTCCTATTATGATTTATGTTTCTTAAAACATCAATGTCTAAATTCTGGGCATTTGCAAAGTTTATGCAAAAAAACAACACCGCTAAATTGGTTATTTGTAACAAATTTATTTTGTTTTTCATTCTTCTGTCTTTTTAATCAAAATTTTTATAATGCAAATGGATACAGAAAACAATACTCATTTATGTTCTACTTTTTAATGCTTGTGCTCTAGATCGTGCGAACAGCCGTTTTATTTATCTTCGGCAGACATTTCTTTCGCTTTAGCGTTTATGAACATCATCAGAATGATTTTCTGAATCATTGTGAATAGAACAACCTGATTGTTTGTTTGGTGATTTATTTTTTCTTCCTGTCTGCACCAAAGCTGTTTACTGTTTGCATCATATTTGTGTTGGTGTTTCTTTTTTAGTTATTTATGATTATGTTCTAAATGGTTTTTATTTTCTTCGTGTTCAATTTTTATTAATGACATTTTGCAAACAGGACATTTTCCAGAAATGTCATAAAATTTCCCTTTTTCACATTTCATAGGGCATTCGTAGACTATCTTATGGGCTTCTGCCTTTTTGTGAATATGAACCTTTTGTACTTTTTTCTCTTCTTTACAGGAAAAAACAATCGTCATTATTGCAATATTTATAATTCCTAGTACTATTAATTTTTTCATCAAACTAGATTTAAAATGTTTTTTAAATTATATAAAAAAAGGTTGCAAATAGTATAACTATTTACAACCCTAATTTGATACTTGGTTAATGTTATTATGAAAAAACGGTAGCCATTCCAAGCAAACCTGAAAGCATTAATACACACTTCCAACAATTGAGTCTGTTGTTCATTTTCTAAATTTTTTATGTTAATACTATAATACATAGGTGCAATTTTTATGCCATTTATACAGTAAATGGGAGCTATGATTTTGATTTTTATATTAAATAGTTATTTAAAACTGGCAATACTATTAATAGTCAGTGCCACAATAATTGTATTGAACGCAAATGAAATTAGACTGTGCAACAAAACAAATCTTCTGATAACCTTTGAGCTTACTTGGACATCTGAAACTTGAAATGTCATACCAATTACGAATGAGAAATAGGCGAAATCAATATAATCAGGCTCCTCCTTACACGGAAATTTGATACCTCCAACATTACTACCCGTTTTTAATTGATTATGGTCGTGATATAAGTGTGCATACCGAATTGTAAAAATTGTATGAAGCAATGTCCACGACACTAAAATGGGCGATAATGAAACGATTGCATCAAATATTCTGTTAAAGGACGATTCTTCTGTACCTTTTAAAAGGAGTAAAGTACCAAACAAACTAACACAAACAGCAATGAGCACTATCGTAAAAATCACTTTAAGTCCATCATCCTGACGCTCTACCACCTCACATAGATCTTTATTTGTGGTAGTAAAAAACAATGCCCAGCTAAATATAATTAGAGAAAGACAAAAGAGATCCCAGGATAAAATTATCCTGTTTTTAATATCAATTTTAAAAAACAGTAAAATGAAATACAACAATAATGATAAGGTAAGACAAATTATTATCTTTTTTATTCCGCTAGTATTTCGCAGAAAACTATATTTTGTTGTTTTCATATTCAGCAATTAATGATTTTTCTAATATTATTTTGGGGGCATAGTCTTCATCAATTAATTTACTATCACAACCGCCAATACAAATAATACTAGCGGTTTTAGATAGTCTTAAATTTTCTAATTGCCCATAACGTTTTAGGATATTTTTATCACACTCCGTTCGATTCGAGCTATTGTTGTGAATAAAATTTACTAATGCTTCTTAAACTACTTATTAATGTGTATGCTCACCGCCACCTTTCATAGCAGACAGTAAATAAAAAGCTCCTTTAATTACAATTTTTGCATCGGCAGGAATTGCTTCAACAAATTTCACTTCGGTATACCCTAAATCTGTTGTTCCTGGTACAACTTCTATTGCTTTGAAATGTACTTCGTTGTGTCCTTCTTCCTCGCCAACAGCTTCTTCAGAATGTGCTTCGCCTTCTTTGTGTTCGTGAGCTTCTGCTTTTTTAGCTGTGGCTTTTTCTTCGTGTTCTTCTTGGATATAGACAAAGTATTTATCTCCATTTTTTACAACAGCATCTTTGGGTAGGGCAGGGACGGTTGCATTTTTAATATTGATATTGGCAGAAACATACATTCCAGAAATTAAATCTTTGGAATCAGCTGGATTAATTTTGGCGTGAACAGCAACGGTTTTGCTTTCATTTGAAAAGGATTTATTGATACCAAATATTTTTCCTTTAATGGATTTGTTTCCTTGATTAGTCAAAATAAAGTCTATCGTTTGCCCCACAGAAATTGATTCCAAATCTTTTTCATAAACGTTTAAGTCCAAGTGCATCTGGCTATTATCTACGACTTCAAAAAGGGTTATTCCTGTTTCGGCAAATGCTCCTTTGGCAATGCTGATTTTTCCAACATAACCGGATATTGGTGAAACTATCGGTACCAAACTTGATCCGCTTGTACTCATATTCAGGGCTTGCAATTTGTTTTTTGCAGCTTTTGCTCTGGCTCTTTCAACAGCTAGTTTTGATTTTACTTCCTGAAGTACTTTTCTAGGGTTTACATTTTCATCAGTTAATGTTTTCTGGCGATTGTATTCTAATTGCAGGTATTCAATATTGGCAACAGCCGAATTATAATCTTCCTGCATTCCAACTACTTCTAAATTTTGAATAGTTGCCAGTACTTTTCCTTTGTTTACATACGTGCCTTCTAAAACAAAAATATCCTTAACCGTTCCTCCAATTAAGGTTGAAATGTTACCCATATTTTGTGGTGGAACTGTCGTATATCCATTGGCTTTAATCACTAAATTAAGATTCCTGTTTTCTACAGAACCTGTTTGAATACCAACTGTTTTGAATTGTAAGGCTGTTAATGCTACTTCGTTTTCTGATTTTTCTTCTTCGTGACCTGCTTCTTCTGTTTTCTTTTCTCCACAAGAGGTGAGAAGTAGTAAGAATAAAGTATTAAGTATTAAGAAAATTTTGAATTTTGAATTTATATTTTTCATTTTGAGAAATTTTATTTGTTAGAAATAGATGGAAATTGCAATTGAATAGCACTTTGATTATAAGCATTGGTAGCTTCGGCATTTTGCTTTTTGATGTCGATAGCCTGATTCAAAAAACTGATGTAATACCAATAACTCATATCACCATTGGCATAACTTTTTTGAGCCGTTGCAATTATTTGTTCTGCATATAGCAAACCTTCCTTTTGATAATAATCTAATGCTTTTTGTTGCTTTTCGAAATCATTTTTCAATTCCTGCATTTGTAATTTCAAAGTCAATTTATTTTTGTCTAATTCTAATTGGGATTGCGAAATACTGATAGCAGATGCTTTAGCTTTAGCTGAATTTACCCCACCAAATAAAGGAATTTGTAAACCTGCCGTAAACCCTTGAAAATAAGATTTGGTATCAAGGGTTTGTCCAAAATAACCTAATCCTAATTTTGGTGTTCGCAATGCTTTAAAAGTATTGGCTTCTTTTTGATACACCGAAATTTGCTGTGTATAATAATCGGTTACCAACGTTTCTACTTTGGATTGGTTTTCATTCGGTTGAAATGAATATTGCATTGGCGTTGTACTATCGGGTACAATATTCTCTTCCGTTTGAATAAAAAATTGTAATTGTTTTTGGTAAATTGCCAAATCAAATTCGAGTTGCGCTTGCTGTGTTTCTATTTCTTTTGACTTTGCTTTGGCACTGATTACTTCAATTTTTCCGCTTTCGCCTGTTTCAAAACGTAGTTCTGCATTCTTTAGGAATTTAGAATAAATTTCCAATAAATCTGCATTTAGTTTTTGTACAGAAACACCATATAAATATTGATAGTAGGCGATTGTTACTGCTTTTTCGATTTCATATTCGGATAATGCTTTTCGTTTTTCAGCTAGTTTCACCAATTCTTCCTGCAATTGACGATTGGCTTTTGTAATTCTTCCAATTGGAAAATACTGCTGTATCGAAACATTGCTATCATAATATTTACTATTGAATTGCCCACCCTGATATTGCACTTGCAAAGGATCTGCTTGAAATGCTGTCTTTTTCAGAACCGTTTGTTTCTCAATTTCCTTATCAGCAATCTTTAAATCAATATTATTGGTTTTTGCAATTTCGATAGCTTTTTGTAATGAAATAGGCTGGCTATTTTGAGCAAAAGAAAAACTACTTATCAATAAAACTATTAGGGTAACGATTGGTGTTTTTATTTTTCTTCTTGCTTTAATTCCTTTTTCAAACAATAAATAAAGTATTGGTAAAACAATCAACGTCAGTAGCCGATAATAATCCTCCAATAACAACCGTTGCCAATGGTTTTTGTACTTCAGCTCCACCGCTGGTGGATAATGCCATTGGCATAAATCCTAAAGACGCAACAGCAGCTGTCATTAAAACAGGTCGTAACCGTGTTTTTGTACCCATTAAAACTCTTTGTAATGGATCGGTTATTCCTTCAGATTTCAATTGATTGAAATAAGAAATCAATACAATTCCGTTTAACACTGCGATTCCGAAAAGGGCTATAAATCCAATTCCTGCCGAAATACTGAAAGGCATTCCCCTCATCCATAGTGCGAAAACACCTCCAATGGCTGATAATGGGATGGCGGTAAATATTAGCAAAGATTGTTTCATACTATTGAAAGTAAAATATAGCAGCACCATTATTAATGCTAATGCAATAGGTAAAGCAACCGAAAGTCTTTTAGTAGCTTCAATCAAGTTTTCGAATTGTCCTCCATAAGTAACATAATAACCTGGGGGAAGTTTGAAATCTTTATCAAGTTTAGCCTGAATTTCTTCGACAACGCTTTTTATATCTCGACCACGAACGTTTAATCCAACAGTAATTCTACGTTTACCATTCTCACGAGAAACCTGAACAGGGCCTTGCTCATAAGAAACCGTTGCTACTTGTGATAGTGGTACTTGTTGTCCGTTTGGTAAAGGAATAAATAGATTACTCACATCTGTAATATCTGTTCGGCTAGCTGCATCCATTCTCACCACTACATCAAAT
>NCET01000440.1 GCA_002280815.1 Flavobacteriales bacterium 32-34-25
TTTGAAACGTTTAAAGAAGTGCAAATCCAGTTGGAAACAAAATTTGATTTTGCAGCCGACAGAGATGCTTTCACAGCAAATCTAAAAGCGATTTCGAAAGAACATTTTAAGGAAGATAAATCTAAGGTGATTTCGTTAAAATCGGTGGCTTATTTAGTTGCTGCTTCGGTGGTGCTTTTGCTCGGATTGTTTTTGTTTAATCCTTCTGAACCCAATTTTGAAGATTACAATCAATATGAAAATGCGTATTTGACTGAGAGAAGTGAAGGCGTTGCTAACTTAAAACAAGCTGAAACGGCTTTTAATGCTAAGAATTACAAAGTTGCGATTCCGCTTTTTGAAGCTGTTTTAAAAGAAAATAAAACGGCTGAGATTCAGTATTTCTATGGAGTTTCCTTATTGGAAAACAACCAAATCACGCAAGCTGAAGCGGTTTTTAGAGAAATAAAATCAGGAAATTCTATTTATAAAAACAAAGCGATTTACGGTTTGGCTTTAGCCAAATTAAAACAAAAAGATTATAAAGCATGTCAAGAAATCCTGTTGACAATTCCATCTGATTATGAACATTACGATAAGGTTCAGGAATTGTTGGATAAATTGGATTAGGTTTTTAAACACATAGAAACAAAAGAAAACAAAAGGCACAAAGGAATGAATAATTTAAAAATGATTTCAAGAAAGAATATTATAGAATTCATACAGATTTTAAAAAATAATACAAAGTATGGGAATCCGAAAATTAAAGGAACTCCTTTTGCCATTTTTTCTGTGTTAGGTGAGTCAAATAAGATTTTCTATGGGAATTACAATAAAACAAAATTTGAATTAACTAGAAACGCAACTTTTTTTCCAACCCCTTTTATTATTTCGGGAGAAATTAAAACCAATAAGAATAATCAAACTGAAATTATTTATCAAGTAAAACCGATTGGATTTGGATATTATTGGTTAAAGTATATGCCATTAATTGGGGTTTTTATGTTTAATTTAATTCTTTATACAGATTCAGCACCTTTTGAAATATTTGTATTAGCAAACACCTTTTTATTTGGCTTAATAATTTTCAGTTACTTCTACATACGTTTTAAAAAAAGTAAATTTATAACTGTTTTTGAAAATGTTTTTGAAATAGAAAAAATGATTTAGAATGTAAGTTTCACAGAGCTACACAAAGATTTATTGATTTTTGTGTGGCTTTTTTGTTTTTGTGATTGTCTTAATTTAAATCTGTGGAGATTTGTTAAAATCTGTTTAATCTGTGTTCCATTTTACATTAGCATAAGGTTTTGGGAATCTTTGTGTAATAGTTTAATTTTACGGACTTAAACTTTAGATTTGGAAACAAAACCCATAATTACCGATACCCACACCCATTTATACAGCGAAGAATTTGATCAGGATAGAGACGAAATGATGCAACGCGCTCTGGCGGCAGGCGTAACCCGTTTGTTTATTCCCGCGATTGATTCGGCTTATACTGTTGCGATGTATGATTTGGAACAAAAATATCCAGAGAATGTCTTTTTAATGACTGGCGTGCATCCTACGCATGTGAAGGATAATTATCTGGACGAATTGCAATTTGTTGAAGACGAATTGAAGAAAAGGAAGTTTTATGCCATTGGCGAAATTGGAGTCGATTTATATTGGGACAAAACCCATTTGAAAGAACAACAACAGGCTTTCAAAAAACAAATCCAATTAGCAAAACAATACCAATTACCTATTGTTATCCATTGTCGTGAAGCTTTTGACGAAGTCTTTGCCGTTTTAGAAGAAGAAAAATCAGAAGATTTATTTGGGATTTTTCATTGTTTTTCGGGGATTTATGAACAGGCATTACAGGCTTTGTCTTATAATATGAAATTGGGAATTGGTGGTGT
Source organism: Flavobacteriales bacterium 32-34-25 (assembly GCA_002280815.1). Lineage (GTDB taxonomy): Bacteria > Bacteroidota > Bacteroidia > Flavobacteriales > Flavobacteriaceae > Flavobacterium. The sequence continues at coordinate 1,887 of NCET01000440.1, forward strand.
AGTGACTTTTAAGAATGGAAAAATTGATCAGTTTTTGGATAAAATTGATATAAAACACATCGTTTTAGAAACGGATGCTCCTTATCTTGCTCCGGTTCCTTTTAGAGGAAAAAGAAACGAAAGTAGTTATCTTGTAAATGTAATTGATAAGCTATCACAGATTTACGGGATTTCAGGAGATGAAGTAGCAAGGATAACTACTGAAAATTCGAAAGCAATTTTTGGGATTTAAAGTAGAATTCGCTAAAATTTAATATTTTTTTTGTTCATTTGTTTTTCTAATAGTACCAAAATGCAA
>NCET01000065.1 GCA_002280815.1 Flavobacteriales bacterium 32-34-25
GGATTTCCTTTTAGGACCCTGGATTGCTGATGCCAGAAGTTGGGGGATTGATGAAAAAGAAAAAGCATTGTATGAGCAAAATGCCCGTGATTTGATTACACTTTGGGGCGGAGCTGATAACAGATTGCATGAATACAGCAACCGTCAGTGGAGCGGATTATTTACTGATTTTTACAAACCGCGTTGGCAACAATTTTTTACAGATGTAAAAGCCAATTGGGGAAAATTCAATCAGGATAATTTTGATAATAAAATAAAACAATGGGAATGGAAATGGGTCAATGAGCGAAAAGATTTTCCTGTAAAAGCTAAAGGAAATCCGAATGTGGTTGCCAAAGCGTTACATAAAAAGTACCGATCCCGTATTATTCCTGTAACGGAAAGAATGGCACCAATTAAATACGATTACTAAAATGAACGCAATTTCTAACCAAAATTCGAATCGTTTTTTGTCCCTTGATATGTTCAGGGGACTCACGATTTGTTTAATGATCGTGGTCAATACGCCGGGAACTGGAGCTCATTTCTATGACTATCTGACTCATGCCAATTGGTTTGGATTCACCTTAGCTGATTTGGTGTTTCCTTCCTTTCTTTTTGCAATGGGAAATGCAATGAGTTTTTCTATGGGAAAAATGAAAGAAACTACGGCACGTGTATTTTGGAAAAAAGTCATCAAATTTTTAGACAAGGAATGGATGGAGCCTGGGAATTAAAACCTTTTGCCGAAACCCGCATTATGGGTGTGTTGCAACGCATTGCTTTGTGTTATTTTGTTACGGCCATTATTTTTTATTATTTGTCAGAGAAAGCAGCAATAATTCTTTCGGTTATGTTGTTGTTGGGATATTGGGCAATATTGTATTTATTTGGACAATCAGGAGCCGAATTAGAAATGGCTACCAATGCTGTAACTCGTTTTGATTTATTTGTTTTAGGAGAAGGTCATATTTACAAACGTGATAGTATTCCATTTGATCCTGAAGGAATTTTAAGCACTTTGCCATCTATTGTTAATGTTATAGGCGGTTTTATCGCTGGAAGTTTTATTCAAAGAATTGGAAAAACATTTGAAGGAATAGCAAAACTACTGCTGGTTGGTTTTCTTTTGATGGCTTTAGCCCGTTGGTGGGATTTGGTTTTACCCATTTCTAAAAAATTGTGGACGGGTTCTTTTGTGTTGTACACCGTTGGAATCGATTTGTCCATCATGGCGATTTTAATTTATTTCATCGAATTAAAGCAAAAGCATTTTGGAGTAGAATTTACCACCGTTTTTGGTAAAAATCCTTTGTTTATTTATTTGTTTTCTGAATTGTTTTTTATCACTTTACGTCTGATTCCGGTAAATTCGGAGATGGATGCTTTTGAATGGGTGAGCGAACGTATTTTTCAAAGGATATTTCCAGGAAGTTTTGGTGCATTTGTCACCGCAATTGTATTCATGTTGGTTTGCTGGTCTTTAGGCTGGTGGTTGAATAAAAAACGCATTTACATTAAAATTTAATGAGACTATTTCGATACAAATAGTTCTGAAAGAATTAAAAAATATGACAATCCGTTATTTATGCAAATTTTGAAATGGTACACAGATTAGACGGATTTAAACTGATAAAAAACGGATTTTTATATAACAATCAGCGAAAATCTGTTTAATCTGTGTCATCTGTGTGCCATTATTGAATATTAGTCCGCTAAGCGGACAGACTAAAAAAAATATAATTATGTTTAAAAATAAGTGCAATACCTTTTTTCTAGTTTTGATTGTTCTTTTTGCCAATGCAATAAAGGCACAAAATAGCAATTTTACTATTGTTTCAGGAAATCAAAAAGCGAGTATTTTACTAGAAGACAAAGAACCAAAAGTGGTTCATATCGCTGCTAAAATGTTGGCTGATGATGCATTTGCTATTAGCAATCAACGATTGTCTATTGCGAAAAATAGTTCAGGAATAGTAATCATGGCAGGAACTATTGGACAAAGTAAATGGATTGATGCTTTGGTTTCGAAGCAAAAAATTACTATTACTGATGTAAAAGGAAAATGGGAAACGTATAAAATTCAAGTGCTCGAAAATCCAACAGCAGCCATTAAAAAAGCCTTAGTAATTGTAGGTTCGGATAGAAGAGCTACCGCTTATGGATTATTAGAAATTTCCAGAATGATGGGAGTTTCTCCTTGGGAATGGTGGGCTGATGTTACGCCAGACAAAAAAGACGATCTAGTCTTAAATATTGAAACGAAAACCTATGGTTCGCCATCGGTGAAATACAGAGGAATTTTTCTAAATGATGAAGACTGGGGATTACAACCTTGGGCAGCTAAAACTTTCGAACCGGAAACGGGAGATATTGGTCCAAAAACCTATGCAAAGGTTTTTGAATTGTTGTTGCGTTTGAGAGCCAATACCATTTGGCCAGCGATGCACAAAAGCACCAAAGCTTTTTATTCATTTCCAAAAAACAAACAAGTTGCTGATGATTATGCTATTGTGGTAGGGACTTCACATGCGGAGCCAATGTTGAGTAACATTAATGCAGAATGGAATCACAATACCATGGGCGAGTATCGTTATGATACGAACTCAGGAGTGATCAAATATTTTTTCAGGAAAAGAGCCAAGGAAACCGCTCCTTTCGAAAATATTTATACTGTAGGAATGCGTGGCGAACACGACTCACCGATGATTGTTGGCGAAGACGATTCGGATTCTCAGGTTAAATTATTAGAACAAGTGATTACTGATCAAAGAGCGATTTTGAAAAAAGCTACAGCGAAAGATGCTGCTAAAATTCCGCAAGCATTTATTCCATATAAAGAAGTATTGGATTATTACCAAAAAGGATTGCAATTGCCAGAAGATGTGCAACTGGTTTGGACGGATGATAATTATGGATACATCCGTCAATTGAGTAACCCAAAAGAACAAAAACGTTCGGGTGGTGCGGGAATTTATTACCATACTTCTTATTGGGGTCGCCCACATGATTATTTGTGGTTGAATTCGACTAATCCGGTTTTAATGTGGGAAGAAATGGCAAAAGCTTATGAATTTCAATCCCGAGATTTATGGATTTTGAACTGCGGCGACATCAAACCACATGAATACAATATCGAATTGTTTCTGGATATGGCTTGGGATATGACTCCTTTTGATAAAAGTCAAAGTGTAAAAACACACATGCAGAATTGGTCTTCGAGAGAATTTGGAACTCAAAATGCTACTCAAATAACCGATTTATTTTTTGAATATTATCGTTTGGCTTTCCAGCTTCGCCCTGAGTTTATGGCATGGAATCAGGTAGAACCAGAATCCAAATCAAAACCAACGGCACTGACCCAAATTCATTATGGAGATGAGGTTTCGAAAAGAATTGACGAATACCAAAATTTGATGAATACTGCCAAAAAACTGCAAAAAGAGATTCCAGCAAATCGTCAAAATGCTTTTTACGAATTGGTAACCTATCCTGTTGTTGGCGCAGCGAGTTTAAATCATAAATGGTTGTATTCGTATAAAAATAAATTTGTAGCCGAACAAGGAAGAGGAAGTACTGCTTTTTTTGCTGCCAAATCCGAAGAAGCTTACAAGCGAATTCAGAAAGAAACCAACTATTTTAATAACGAATTGGCTAACGGAAAATGGAAACATATTATGAGTATGTCGCCACGTTATTTGCCTGTTTTTGGAGAAACTACAGCAACTACAGCGGTTGCAGGAACAAAACCGGAATTGAAATTGGCTCTGGAAAGTTATGAAATGGAAGTCAACCATAAAACGGAGAATTCCTATGCCGATGTTTTGCCTGTTTTTAATGCTTACATAGACAATCACTATTACATTGATGTTTTTATGAAAGGCGCTGGAGAAGTTTCGTGGGAAGCAAAACCCAAAGCAGATTGGATTAAAATTTCAGAAAAACAAGGTGTTTTGGATAACAAAAAAAACAGTCAGCAACGCATTTGGGTAAGTATCGACTGGAGTAAAGTTCCAAAAGGAGAAAATAAAAAAGAAGCACCATTAGGACATGATTACCAATTGATTCCACCGAGTTATAAAGTTAATTCGGCAATTGATTTTGTGAGTAAAGACACTTTAATCACTATTGGTATTACGGCTTTTAATCCAAAGTTTGAAGAACTAGAAAATTACAAAGGATTTGTAGAGGACAAAGGATATGTATCGATTGATGCTGCGAATTTTTCGAACAAAAAAGAAGGAGCAGAGGCTAAATGGGAAACCTTTGAAGGTATTGGATATGCAGGAAAAGTAAGTGTGGCTTTGCCTAGAACGGCTAATTCTGAAGTGGATTTGAAAAGCATAAAAGATAATAGTCCCGTAATGGAATATGATTTTTATAGTTTTAACTTTGGTCAGGCCAATGTAAAAGTGCAGGCTATTCCAACGCATGCTTTTTACGAAGGAAAAGGAGTAAGATGTGCTGTAGCCATTGATGATGCAGAACCTGTTATTTTAGATTTCCAAACCTTTGGTCGAAGTGATGAATGGTTACAAAATGTATTGAAAAATGCGGCAGTAAAATCGGCAGCACAAATTATCAATAAGGCAGGAAAACATAAATTGAGAATTTGGATGGTTGATCCGGGAGTAATGATAGATCGTGTTTTAATTGATTTAGGAGGTTGGAAAGATTCCTATGCTTTTCCAGCAGAAACAAGAAAATAAATTAAAAAATATTTTAAGAATGAACTATTATAAGAAAGTAATTGGATGTCTGTTTGTTGTTTTTAGTATTGTTTCCTGTACTTCGGTTAAGGATTCTAAAACTAAAAAGGCTTCAATTGCATTCTTATCTGATGTTCATTTACTGGATATTTATGGTGCGTTTTCAGATTCAGATTATAAAGGAATTCAAAATCCTGTGGATGGGAAATATACTTTGGCTCGAACGATGAAATCCCAATTGCAATCCACCCGATTGTTCAATGAAAATTATTTTGCCTTTATTGCTGCTTTGGATGATGTGGCAAAACGAAATATAAAGACGGTTCTTCTTCCTGGAGATTTTAGTGATGACGGACAGCCCATAAACATTCGGGGATTAAAAAAGATTCTCAATGAATATTCGAATAAATATGGTATTCATTTTATAATCACCACGGGAAATCATGATGTTGCAAAACCTTTTTTGACTGATTCCGGGAAAACAGATTTTCTGGGCGAAGGAGGAAAAGAACAAGTGATTATGAGCAAAGCAGGAATGTATGTTCCTAAAAATGCTAATGAAGTTCCAGCAGTAATTACAAAAGATATCGGGACAATGGGGTATGCCGAAGTTTTAGAAGAACTAGGCGATTTTGGTTTTTTTCCAAAGAAAACCGATTTGTATTGGGAAACTCCATTTACCTCATATAATCCAGATAATTATACTTTCGAAAAAGCATTGGAGCAATCCACAATCGAAAAAAGAACTTATGCTATTCCACCGTACAATTCGCAAATTCCAGATTTGAGTTATTTGGTCGAATTAGCAAACGATGTTTGGTTTTTAGCCATTGATGGTAATGTGTATGTGCCTAAAGAAGGAGCAAAAGAGCGTCCGAAAAATCCACAAAACTATAACAGTCCAGGTGGCGGTTACAACCAGGTTTTGACGCACAAAAAACATTTAATTGCCTGGGCTACAAAAGTAGTTCAGGAAGCAAAAAAAAGAGGGAAAACTTTAATTGCGTTCAGTCATTATCCGATGGTGGAATTTAATGATGATGCTTCGGAGATGATGAAAAAACTGTTTGGAGAAGACAAAATGCAACTGCATCGGGTGCCAACAGAAGAAGTAGCACAACTTTTTGCCGAAGCAGGAGTACAGCTTCATTTTGCGGGACACATGCACATAAATGATACCGGAATTAGACAATACAAAAACGGAAAAGCATTGTTCAATATTCAAATTCCGTCATTGGCAGCCTACATCCCAGGCTATAAAATCCTGACGATTCAAAATAAAAATAAGGTGCAAATTGAAACCGTGGTTCTTGATTCAGTTGCTGGATTTAAAACATTATTTCCTTTGTACGAACAAGAATATGCGTATTTAGAAAGGACTAAAGATCCAAAAATATGGGATAAAGGTATTTTAGAATCTAAAAATTATCATGAATTTACAAATTGGCATCTAAAGGAATTAGTAAGAAGCCGATTTCTTGAAAAAGACTGGCCTACAGCTTTTAAATCCTTTATGTTGAAAGCAACAGCCTCGGAATTATTGGCTTTCGCCAAAGTATCTCCTTCGAAAATAGAAAAATATAAAAACGAAAACTGGACTGGTTTTGATATGATTTTCGATTTTCATCGCTTGTATTCAGCCGATGAATTGGCGTTGAAAGACATTGGCGAAGACCGAATGCATCAATACAAAATGATTATAAATTCCTATACTGATTATTACAAAAAAAAGGCAAATCCTACTGCTGCCGAGACTTCTTTTTATGAGTTTTGTTCCATTTTTAAAAGTTTTCTAAATGCTGCTCCATCCGATAAATTTATCATAAATTTGAGAAGAAATACCATTCACTAAAATTTGTCCAAAACAAACTATTCTATGAAACTTAAATTATTTATAGTTTTCATTCTATTTACTTACCTGCCTGTTTTGGGACAGAACATAAAATTTGAACATTATAATGAGAATAATGGACTTTCCTATAATTCGGTGAGACATATTGTTCAGGATAAGAATGGGTTTATGTGGCTGGGCACTTTTTTTGGACTGAATCGTTTTGATGGTTATCAGTTTAAGCCGTATATGAGTTCAGAGTTAGGAAAGAATAAACTCTATAACGATGATATTACTGCATTAGAATTGGATGAAGATTCTCATGATTTATGGATAGGAACCAGAAAAGGACTTACTCTTTATCAAATGGATACGAATGTTTTTAGTACTTTTTTTAATAAAAAAAACGATCCCAATAGCTTACCCGAAGATGAGATTCGTGCGGTTCATGTAGATAGGTTTAAAAGAGTTTGGATTGGTACAATGAGTAAAGGACTCTCCATTTTTTACCCTAAAGAACAACGATTTTCTAAAATAAACATTAAAGGATTTGATTATATAAAACAAATTTTTGAAGATAAAAAAGGGAATATTTGGGTAGGAAGTTTTGGAAAAGGCTCGGTGGCAAAAATTATATTAGGAGCCAAAGGGGAAATTCTAAAAATAACCACTTATACCTTAACTATTCCTAATTCGAATCAAAAAAATCCATATATCAATTTTATCTACGAAGATGTTAAATCGGATATTTTTGTGGGTACTAGAGAGGGACTTTATAAGTTAAACAAGTCGAAAAACACATTTGAGAATCTTTATATTAATGATGCCATTTTAAGGAATAAACTAGGGCCTTATTTTATTTCAATTGCACGAGCTCCCGATGGAAAATATTGGCTGGGTACACTTGGAGGCCTTTTGGTTTGTAATCAATTAGAAGATGTTGCAACTGGCAATTTTCAAAGGTATTTTTCTAAACTGACTGATGAGAATTCCTTAGTAGGTAATATTGTGAATTCCTTGTATTTTGATAAGTCAGGAGTTTTATGGGTAGGTACTGAAGATGGTTTAGATAAGTACAATCCTTATGGCAATCAATTCAAGATCAATAAGGATATTTCATTGTATAATGATAATCAAAAACCTAATATAAGAGGTTTTGCTAAAACTTATAACGGAAATGTAATTGTTGCAACAAGGTATAATGGACTTTTTGTTTCTAAAGAAAAGTCATTTGTTCCCTTGTATTCGAGCAAAAACGATATTGCGAGTATTTATTCTAATGACGGTAAGGTTTTTTATTGCGGTTTATGGAGTGGTAAAATCTTGGTTTATAATTACCTGAACAATAGTTCAAAACTAGTTGATATTGGTATTAAAAACTCGCCTATAATTTCTTTTTTAATTTCTGATGACAATTCGTTGGTTGTAGGTTCATTTGGTGAAGGTGCTGTGATTTTAGATTCGCAAACATTAGAAATTAAAGTTCCTAAAGGTGTTCTATTGCCTGATTTCCAAATTAGCAAAATAAAGAAAGATCGTTTTAATAATTTGTGGTTTGCTACTGAAACGGGTGTTGCAAAATATAATTTAAAGACAAAGAAGGTCAAAGTTTATTTAAAAGGCGATAACGAAAAATTAGGTTTGCCAGCTAATTATGTGAGTGATATTTTGATTGATGTAAATGGCGATATTTGGGTAGCTACAGTAAAAGGTATCGGTATTTATGATGCAAAAAAAGACAATTTTGTTCCCATTTTAGAACCAAAAGAACTTCATGGAAAATGGATAACGGATTTAGAAATGGATAATGATGGCTATTTGTGGCTGAATATCAATAATAATAGTATTGCCAGATACAAGAGAAAATCAAAAAAAATAAATATTTATTATGTCGATAGCGGTAACCGATTAGATGTATTTAGTTCGAAAGGATTTTACAGTTTGAATAATTCGACTATATATTTAGGAGGGAAAAATGGAATCATTTATTTCTCGACAGATAATATAAAAGAAAACCAAGTATCACCTCCGCCCATTATAACCGAGTTTAAAGTTCAAAACGAAGAAGTATTTCCTGGAGTTGAAATCAATGGACAAATTCCTTTCACTAAGGATATTAATACAAATAAAAAAATTGAACTGAATTACAACAATCGAAATTTTTCGGTTCAGTTCTCGGCTCCATCTTATACGAATGAAAGACTGAATAAATTTCAGTACATGCTTGAAGGATTTGATAAAAATTGGATCACTACCAATAGCGATTCCAGAACCATTCAGTATACCAACTTGAATCCAGGAGACTATATTTTTAAAATTCGTGCGCAAAATAGCGACGGAGTTTGGAGTAAAACTACGGCTTATAGTATCACTATTTTATCTCCTTTTTGGACCAATACTAAGATTTTTCTTTTGTTAGTTTTGATTCTTTCGGTGTCATCTTATTACATTCGAAAAGAAATCAAATCCCGACTAAAATTGCGTCAAGCACTTTTATTGGAAAGAGTAAAAAGAGATAGCGATGAGCGTTTGTCTAATGAAAAATTAGAGTTTTTACAAATATTTCGCATGAGCTAAGAACACCATTAACCTTAATATTAGGCCCTGCTAAGCAATTATTGGAACAAAATGAAGGCTCAGATTACGATAAAACAAAGTTGTATTTGATTTATCAAAATGCCAGTAGATTATTGTTGTTGGTCAATCAGATTTTGGATTTTAGAAAAGCACAATCAGGAGAATTAAAACTGAAAGTTTCTAAAACTGAAATCATTGCTAATACTCAAACCGTATTTGATTCCTTCGCACAATTGGCTCAGGAAAAGGAAATTAATTTTCATTTTAATTATGAAAACGAAATTCTTGAAGGCTGGATTGATATGGATAAATACCATAAAATATTGTATAATTTACTTTCGAATGCTTTAAAATTCACCAACAATTATGGTAACGTCGATTTGTATATTGGTACAAAAGAAGAAGATGGAATTAAAAAGTTAGTTGTTGAAGTAAGCGATGATGGAGTGGGAATTCCATTAGAAAGTCAAGAAAAAATATTCTCTAGATTTTACCAAGTTAAGAGTAGCAAAAAAAATAATACGGGATCAGGAATAGGTTTGTCTTTAGTAATTTCCCTGGTTGAGGTACATAAAGGAGAATTGAAATTGAAAAGTACTCCTTTAAAAGGAAGTGTTTTTACGCTTGAATTGCCTATTTCTAAAAGCAATTACAAAAAAAGTCAGGTTTTTGATATTGAATACAAAGAGCCTGAAATGGCTTATTCGACAATTGATAAAGTTAAAAAAGTAAACCAAAGTACGGAGTTGAAACAGAATATTTTGGTTATTGAAGACAATGCGGAACTTCGTTTTTTTATAGCCGATTATTTGTCTGAATTTTATAAGGTGTACCAAGCTGAGAATGGCGATGAAGGATTGAATCTTTGTAGAAAAATAAAACCAGCGCTTTGTGTGGTGGATGCGATGATGCCAGTTATGGGAGGATTTCAATTTGTTGAAGCCTTAAAAAGTGACGAAAATATTAGTCATACTGCTCTAATTATGTTGACGGCCTTATCAGAGAACGAAAACAAAATTAAAGGGTATAATTTAGGAGTAGACGAGTACATGGTAAAACCATTTGATCCTTCTTTGTTAAAAACCCGAATTGATAATATTATAAAAACCCGAATAGAATTAAAACAGAAATTTTCGGGCGAAATAGAAACCGAAGTTACTACGCTAACGCATTCTCAACTAGATATCGATTTTATATCAAATATTACCGATTTGATTGAGAAAAATATCAGTGATACAGAATTGACGGCCAATTTTTTATGTTCCGAATTAGGAATGAGTTCGTCTAAATTGTATCGAAAAATCAAACAATTAACTGATTTGTCTCCTAATGAATTCATTAGAACGGTTCGTCTAAAAAAAGCAGCACAGCTATTAAAATTAAAAGTTAATAATGTATCGGAAGTGGCTGATAAAGTGGGTTTTAATGATCCGCTGTACTTTAGTAGGTGTTTCAAGAAACAATTTGGCTATTCTCCAAGTCGATTGATTAAGTAATTCTTTTCAATGATATTAGACTTTCCGTTACTATGTTTTAATATTTCTTCACTCAAAATCATTTTTAGCGAATATTCAATAAAAATTCTATTTCGCTATAATTTTGGTAGGTTTACTTAGCTGATTTTAGAATTTAATATATAAATTAGCAAATGTTTAATTTATGAATCTAATTTTTATAAAAAGTGTTTAT
>NCET01000066.1:0-1311 GCA_002280815.1 Flavobacteriales bacterium 32-34-25
AATTTCCGAAAGAATGAAATTGTTAAGTTATGAAAACAGAAATGCCAAACCTTATTTTTGGCGAACTACTCAACAACAGGAAGTGGATTATGTAGAGGTAGTTGCTGATGAAGTAAACGCTTTTGAAATTAAATGGAAAGTCAAAAAAGCCAAGTTACCCAAAGCTTTTTTAGATAATTATACTGGAAGTTTTACTATAGTAACTGCCGAAAATTTCAGGGAGTTTTTGAAGATGTAGTTTCACAGACTTTTTTCAGAACATTGTTTCTTTCCAAAAGGAATTGTGTCAAATGTTTTTTCAAAAACAAAACATCAAATAATTTCCCGAAAATACCAAACGGAGTTTCATATTGCAGTTGATCTGTCATTGTGGTAACTCCGTTTTTCTCTTCAAAAAAATGCTGATGTTTGAAGGTTTTGAATTTGCCTTCTTCCATTTCATCCACAAAATAGTCATACAAATTCATCGCTGTAATTCGACTTTTATGGGTGAGATAAAATCCAAAATGTTTTCCTCGCCAAGTTACGGTTTCATTTAGATTAATTAATCCAGAAGTTATCCCAGCAACTGCCTTTTCTTTAGATTTAGATGCAGATTTTTGATGAATATCAATGTTTCTGGAGACATCAAATACGGTCTGTATTGGAGCTTGAATTATTGTTGTGAGGTGAATTGTTGTCATAAATCATTTTCATCTTTGAAATTCAACTTGAAAAATAATCCTGTTATAATAGATGCAATTGAGTATGATATTGCAATATCTAATGAGATTGTCCCGCCTATGATTTTTAATGTTGCAAAAATTCCAATTACTGCTAGTGAAATTAAAATGGTTTTTGTGAATAAAACTGTTAGGATTTTGTTTGAAAAATAGTAATAAATGAATGCGTAAATAATATAGGTTGGTATTGAAAAGACTATACTGAAGATAATTGCTATTGGATATACTTCTAATAGACCAACTATTTTATTGGGATGTAAAATAGTGATATACATTAAAATTTGAGAAATAAATGGGCCTAATAATAGCGTAAAAACCCAATGTTTAATCAAATAATTCCAATTTGTGTTTTTTGTTCTCATTTGCATAATAAATTTTGAAAGGTAGTATCTATATTCCCAAATTTAAATTGAAAACCATTTTCTAACAGTCGTTTCGGAATCACGTTTCTGCTTTTTAAAACTAATTCAGTTTCTGTTCGAATAAAAAAAGAGCCAATTTCAAGAAGGAAGGTACTCATTGGAATTCCAAATGGAAAACGAACGGCATTACGCAGTTTCATCATGAAATCAGAATTAGAAATTGGTTT
>NCET01000066.1:1321-11478 GCA_002280815.1 Flavobacteriales bacterium 32-34-25
AGAGCCAATTTCAAGAAGGAAGGTACTCATTGGAATTCCAAATGGAAAACGAACGGCATTACGCAGTTTCATCATGAAATCAGAATTAGAAATTGGTTTAGGAGAAACAATATTTACAACTCCTGAAATTTCTTTTTGAATAATAAAATCAACAGCATTGGCAAAATCCTCTTCGTGAATCCAACTGATAAATTGATTTCCTTTTCCTTGTTTGCCTCCAAAACCTATTTTAGCTAAAGTTTTTAACGGAATAAAAGCGCCTCCATTTTTTCCTAATACAATCGAAGTTCTTATAGCCGTTTTTAAAGTATTTGGAGTTTCATGTTTAAAGAATGCTTTTTCCCATGATAATGCTACATTTATAGAAAAATCATTACCTATTTCACCATCAATTTCATCCATTTGTTTGTCTAATGAAAATCTATAAATAGTAGAGGTTGATGAATTTAGCCAATGTTTTGGCGGAATTTTACAGTTTAAGACTGCTTTGTTTAAAATTTTGGTGCTTTCAATTCGAGATAATAAAATTTCTTTTTTATTCTTCTCCGTATAGCGACAATCTACTGATTTCCCCGCCAGATTAATTAGTACTGTGGCGTTTTCTAACTCATTTTCCCAACCAGAAAAGTTTTTAGCATTCCAGTTTACGTATTTAATACCATCAATTATTTTTGATTTTCCACGGGTTAGAATTACAATTTCTTCAAATTTATCTTTGAAATGATTTACTAAAACCTGACCTAAAAATCCTGTTCCAGCTGCTATGATTAGTTTAGTCATGACTATTAAATTTAAATATTAATTTACTATTGCTTCTTTTGCTTTTCTTTTTCCTCTAAAGAAGAAATATAAATTCAAAAAAAGCATGATGCCTAAATAAATGGTAAAACCACCAATTTTATAACTCAATGTTTCGATTAATAATTGATAACTGTTGTTGTAAAGATTCATTTTTAAGATCATCAAAGCAAATCCCAAATTGAGTAAATAAAACCCAGTTTCAAAGAGTTTGTTTGTTGCATCGGCTATTTCTTCTCTTCCTCTAAAAATGTCCATCATATAGACTTTACTGTTTCTAAAAAGAGTTCTAGAAACATAGTAAGTTAAGAACAAGGCAACTGGTAAGTAAATAGCGTATCCGATTAAAATTTTTGTAGTTTCCATGATATTTATTTTAAGTATTATTGAATTAATTTATGAATGTACTTGGTTAAAATAATGATGTTGAAATAATGTAAAAGAGAAATTATAAAGATGATAATGGCTGTTTTTGTCCCTATAGTTTCAATTAGTTGTGCTAATGATAAAATTTTTTGCCACGAAATTAATGTCATAGCACAGTAACCAATGTTCAGAAGATAATAGCCTAAAAGTAAAATTTGATTGATTTTTTGACAGATATCGGAATGATTCGGAATCAATTCAGAAACAAAAATGTTCCCATTTTTATAGCATATTTTCCCCACTTTTAAAATTATGATTGTGGTAATACCGAGATAGATGCAATATCCAATGATGTTGAGGTTCATAAAATTATTTTTCGTTTGTTTTCCACAGTAATTTTGGATCCTTTAGCTAAGAAAACTGAATTTGGTTTTTGGTTTTGAAGTAATCCGAAATCAGTTCCGTATGTTTTTTCAAAATCTATATCAATATTGTATTTTAAAACTTCAAGCTGTTCCCATCTGGGATGTGTTACTTCATATTCAAAAGTGGTGTTTTCATCACATTTGGTGTAACCAAAATAATGTTCTGTAATAAATTCGGCTTCAGATTTTAATTCGATAGCTGAATGATCTAATTTAGTTTCCAATTGAATAGAATTCCACTTATTGTCATTTTTCCATTCATAAACAAATGTCCTTGAGAATCCATTTTTATTAACAGCATGCCTCATTTTGTTTGTTTGATAATGTTCTTTGTACAAAGTGTTTGCTATGAAAGTTATTGCTGTTTTTGGAACAATTTCTTTTATAAAAACTACACCACGTTTCCATTCACCATTCTCAAATCGTTTAACATAAAATCTAAGATTTACTTCTTCGAAGTTGGTGTGAAATGGAATTTTAAAACCCAATACTTTAGTCTCGTTGAACATAAAGCCCACCAAGCTAACGTAACATTTGTTATTCCATAAATCTATTTCAGTTCCCTTTGGTAGATATTTACTTAGCATTTTAGGATTAATTTCATAATTGATTAATGCTAAATTGTTCCAGTTTGCAGTTAAGAAGCTCATTTTCTTGAATATTGATTAAGAATATATGTAAAGTACAAGGCAAGTATAATTGGTAGTGGAATTCCAAACATTGATAGTATGTTTTCAATTAATTTTTGATCGTCCAAAAAATTGTGTAAATATGAAAAGCAGAATATTAGAAAAAAATAAACTAACACACCCCTAAAATAATATCTAATTTCTTTGTTTCCATCTGAATCACCAAGCCAAATTAATCCTATTAATAATTGATAGGCAGGCATTATGAATAAACCCAAAATGATGCTATACTTGTACAATTTGAATTAAATTGACTCAATATTAGGCAAATAATTAGTGTGAAAACAATAGCTAAATTTCCAAAGTTTAATATCTTCATCATTTTGTTTTGTTTTAAACTTTCAGAAAAAAATGAAAGTTTTGATTAAATTTTTTTAGTTCTATTTCATAAATTTAACTACTAGTTTGGTTAACCAGTTGTCTTTGTATTCGGTTATTTTGTCCAATACGTTATCGGCTTTTAATACAAAATCATAAAGTTTTGTGGTTTGCTCGATAAACTGAATTTCTTCGGCGGTGTTATTTGAATTAATCGAAGAAACTTCTTTTAAAATTTTTAGAGCGGGTTTAATTTCTCTTTTACTGCGTTCCTTGGCAATTTTTACCGCTAATTCATCTAAATCTTTTTCGGCGGTAAAAAACTCTCTTCGTTCTCCAGCTTTGTATTCTTTATAAACAATTCCCCAGTCCATCAAAGCTCTTAAATTCATACTGGCGTTTCCGCGGGAAATTTGTAATTCTTCCATCACTTCTTCCATAGAAACAGCTTCAGTAGAAACCATTAGCAAAGCATGAATTTGTGCCATGGTTTTGTTAATTCCCCATTGCGAACCTAGCGCTCCCCATGTCTGAATGAATTTATTTTTAGCTTCTTTGATTTCCATGAGTCAAATGTAAGCAAAAGTTTTTAAACTTTCAAAAATAAATGAAAGTTTATTTTAGATAGATTTATTTGAGTGATTTTGTTTATATTTAAAGATGCTTTTTATTACAAAACAACAGTGTAACTATTTTTTAGTCACAATTAAAAAAAAATACTATCTTTGTATGAGTAAAGTTGAAAAGTTAATTGAGAAATTAAAATCAAGACCAAAGGATTTTACTTGGGATGAAATGCTTAAAGTTTTGAATTATTTTGGTTTCGAACAAATGGCACAAGGCAAAACGGGAGGCTCTAGGCGTAAATTTGTAAATAGCGAAAAACAGATTATTAGTTTGCACGAACCACATCCACAAAAAGTTTTGAAATCCTATCAGTTGGATATCATTATTGATTATTTAAAATTGTAGAAAATGAAAAATTATTTAGAATTTAAAGGATATGTTGGAACAGTTGAATTTTCGGCCGAAGACAAAATCTTCTTTGGTAAAATTCAAGGAATAAATGATTTGGTAACTTTTGAAGGTGCTTCAGTTGATGAATTAGAAAAATCTTTTCAAGAGTCAATTCTTGATTATTTAGAAACTTGTGCTACTTTGAATAAAACGCCAGAAAAAGTTTTTAAAGGATCTTTTAATGTTCGTGTCTCACAAGAATTACATCAAAAAACAGCTCTTTTAGCATCAAAAAAAGGATTAAACTTGAATGATGTTGTCAAAAAAGCATTGAATTATATTGTAAAACACGAAGAGGTTTTAGGATAAAAAAACCGAAGCATCTCTACTTCGGTTTATATCTAAAATCTGAATTCTACAATCTAAATCAACCCTGCTCTCTTCAACAAAGCATCCGGACTTGGTTCTTGACCCCTGAAGCGTTTGTATAATTCCATTGGCAATTCGGTTCCGCCTTTAGAAAGAATATTGTCTTTGAATTTAGCAGCGACTTCTTTATTGAAAATTCCCTTTTCCTGGAAATACGCAAAGGCATCGGCATCTAAAACTTCCGCCCATTTGTAGCTATAATAACCCGAAGAATAACCACCTTGAAAGATGTGTGAAAACGAAACACTCATACAGTTTTCGGCAACATCCGGATATAGAGTAGTACCTTCAAAAGCGGCTTTTTCAAATGCTTTTATATCGGTGATTTCTGTTGGATTATTACTATGGAATGCCATGTCTAATAATCCAAAACTCAATTGACGAAGTGTAGCCATTCCTTCCTGAAAACTCGCACTTTCTTTGATTTTTTCTACATATTCTTGCGGAATAATTTCGCCAGTTAGATAATGCGTTGCAAACAAAGCTAAAGCTTCTGGTTCGTAACACCAGTTTTCCATAACCTGACTTGGCAATTCCACGAAGTCCCAAAAAACCGAAGTTCCTGATAAACTTGGGTAAGTTGTATTGGCTAACATACCATGTAATCCGTGACCAAATTCGTGGAATAAAGTCGTTACTTCATTGAAAGTTAATAACGATGGTTTGGTTTCAGTAGGTTTTGTAAAGTTGCAAACATTCGAAATATGGGGTCTTTCGTTTTTGCCGTCTTTGATATATTGTGATTTAAACGAAGTCATCCAGGCGCCGTTGCGTTTTCCTTTTCGAGGAAAAAAATCGGCGTAGAAAATAGCAACCAGTTCGCCAAATTCGTCTTTGACTTCGTAAGTCATTACTTCTTCATGGTATTTATCGATGTCAAAAAATTCGGTAAAAGTCAATCCGAATAATTTATTGGCAACAGTAAAAGCTCCGTTCAAAACGTTTTCCAATTGGAAATAGGGTTTTAGTTTTTCGTCATCCAAATTGAATAATTTTTGCTTCAATTTCTCAGAATAATAAGCACCATCCCATTTTTCTAATTGGTCGATTCCGTCTAACTCTTTGGCGAAAGCAGTTAGTTCGGCAAATTCTCTTTGAGCAGCCGGTTTGGCTTTGGCTAATAAATCATTCAGAAACGATTTTACTTTATCCGGATTTTGAGCCATTCTTTCTTCCAAAACAAAATGAGAATGAGTTTCGTATCCTAACAAATTAGCTCTTTCGTGACGTAATCTAGCAATTTTCAGGGTGATATCTTTGTTGTCGAATTCATTCCCTTGAAAGGCTTTTTTACCAGCAGCTATAGCCATTTCCTTTCTCAATTCGCGGTTGTCAGCATAGGTAACAAACGGGATGTAGCTTGGGAAATCCAAGGTAAAAATCCAGCCTTCTTTTTCTTGGGCTTTTGCCAAAGAGCGAGCAGCTTCGATAGTTCCTTCTGGTAATCCTGATACATCTTTTTCGTCAGTAAGATGTAATTGATAGTTATTGGTTTCTGCCAAAACATTTTCGCCAAAAGTTAGTTTTAGTTTGGCTAATTCGGTGTCAATTTCTCTTAGTTTTGATTTTTTATCTTCAGATAATAAGGCTCCGTTTCTGGAGAAATTTTTAAATTTTTTGTCTAATAAAGTGGCTTGTTCTGGAGATAAATTCAGACGGTCTTTTTGTTCGTAAACTGCTTTTACTCTTTTAAATAAGTCCTCGTTTAACGTAATGTCATTGCTGAATTCAGTCAATAAAGGTGAAACTTCCTGCGCAATTTTTTGCATTTCTTCGCAGGTTTCCGCCGAATTCAAATTGAAGAAAATAGAAGATAATCGATCCAAAGCATTTCCTGAGAAATCCAAAGCCTCGATAGTGTTTTCGAAAGTTGGAGCTTCGGGATTATTGATTATCGCATCAATTTCTACTTTTGCAACAGCAATATTTTCAATAAAAGCAGGTTTATAGTCCTCTAGTTTTATCTGAGAAAATGGAGCAGTATTGTGTTTGGTGTCGAAATGTTTTGTTAGAATGCTCATTTTGTAGTTTTTTTAAATGTTCAGTGTTCAGTTTTTAAGTATTCATATGCAATTATAACTGAACACTAAAAAGTGAACACTATAATTTTATTTCTTTAAACTTTCAGAAGCTTTAATTACAGCTTCTTTCAAGTTTTCTTTATACTCAACAATTTTGTTTAAAACTGTAGCATCAGCACTTCCGATGATTTGTGCGGCTAAAATCCCTGCGTTTTTTGCTCCGTTAAGAGCGACAGTAGCTACAGGAACTCCGCCCGGCATTTGCAGAATCGATAAAACCGAATCCCAACCATCGATAGAATTACTTGATTTTACCGGAACTCCAATTACAGGAAGTGGCGACATCGAAGCAACCATTCCAGGTAAATGAGCCGCTCCACCAGCACCGGCAATAATTACCGAAATACCTCTTTTGTGTGCATTATTACTAAAGTCGAATAATTTCTCAGGTGTTCTGTGTGCCGAAACAATATCTACTTCTGTTTCGATTCCAAATTCTTTTAATATGTTGATTGCATCTTGCATGACTGGCATGTCAGAGATGCTTCCCATGATTACGGCTACTTTGCTCATGTTTTTATGGTTTGTAGTTTGTAGTTTGTAGTTTATTGTTTGTAGTTCTGTTGAGACTGAAAACTATTGTTTTATTTTAGTTAGTAATTGATTACTACTTACTAATCACTCTAATCGTATTTTTTACATCCTCAGCAATTTTTCGTGCTTCGGTCATGTTTTCGTTTACAATAGTTACGTGTCCCATTTTTCTAAAAGGACGTGTTTCTTTTTTACCGTAGATGTGTGGCGTAACACCGTACCATCCTAATATTTTTTCGATGTTTTTGTACACTACATTTCCTGAAAAACCTTCTTCGCCAACTAAATTCACCATAATTCCGGCTACTTTACTGTCGGTATTTCCAAGAGGTAAATCTAAAATAGCGCGAACATGGTTTTCGAATTGAGAGGTATAACTCGCTTCGATAGAATAGTGTCCTGAATTGTGTGGGCGAGGAGCGACTTCGTTTACTATAATTTGGTCGTCGTGCGTTTGGAACATTTCAACAGCTAAAAGTCCAACATGATTGAAGTTTTGGGAAACATTCAATGCGATAGCTCTGGCTTTTTGGGCTACTTTTTCGTCTATTCGAGCAGGACAAATTACATATTCTACCTGGTTGGCTTCGGGATGAAATTCCATTTCGACCACAGGATAGGTTTTAATTTCGCCTGAAGGATTGCGGCAAACGATAACCGCCAATTCATTTTTGAACGGAATCATTTCTTCGGCGATACATTCTACATTAGGAAGATGATCTAAATCGGCAATTTCACGGATGATTTTCACACCATTACCGTCGTATCCAAATTCAGTACATTTCCATACAAAAGGCATTTTTAACTTAGAATCTAAAATTTGTACCACAAGACTTTTTAAATCATTAAAACGTTTGTAGGCTGCTGTTGGGATATTATGTTGGGTATAAAAATCTTTTTGCGTTCCTTTATTTTGAATCTTTCTCAAGGTTTTTGGCGAAGGATAGACTTTTAAGCCTTCGTTTTCCAGTTTTTCTAAGGCTTCTAAATTAACCAATTCGATTTCGAAAGTAAGGACATCCACCTTTTTACCAAATTGATAAACGGTGTCAAAATCCATTAAGTCACCTTTGAAAAATTGGTTGCAAGCCATTCGGCTAGGAGCTTCGTCGCTTGGATCCAAAACATAAGTTTGTATGTCGAATTTTCTAGTGTCGAATAAGAGCATTTTTCCTAATTGTCCGCCTCCCAGAATTCCTAATTTAAAATCAGAAGAAAAATAATTCATCTTGTAAATAATTATAATATTGTTGTTTTAGTTAAAAATTCATCAGGTGTGAAAACCTTAATTTCTGAATTTTTATAATCTTTTAAATCTCTTGTAACAATGCAGTCCATGTTGTGAATGGATTGCGCAGCGGTAATTTGAATAGCGTCTTCAAAATCTTTATGACTCGATTTTAGACTTTTTCTAATGATATTGATGTCAACAGCAATTATCTGAATGTTTTCTAAAATTTCTTCCAAGGCCATTCTTATTTTATCTTCTGAAATAAACTTTTTTAGAAGATAATGTAAAGTTGTAATGGTATTTGAAGAAGTGTAAAGATTGATTTTGTTGTTGACTCCAAGTTTGTAAATTTCTAATGATGCTTTTACAAAAGGCTGTCTATTTGCAAAAATGTCCATCAAGATATTACTGTCCAGAAAAATGTTTTTCATAAACCGTATTTTTCTTTGTAATATTCATCTCTTGCTTTGTTTTCATCAAAATCATCTGGAAGTGTTATAATCCCAATCAGTTTTTTAATTTTTGGGTCTATTTCATCTTCTTTTTCTGTTTTTTCAGTCAGATTTTTAAAATAACTTTCCACTAGTTCAGATAAGCTTCTGCCCGTTTTTTTAGCATAGGATTTTGCCTGTTCTATGACTTCTTTTTCTAACGATAAAGTGAGTTTAGTGTTCATGATACGTATATTTTTTACAAATGTACGTAATAATTATTTTTGATGGTTTAATTTCTTTAAAATATCCTTTGAAACAGCTCTGTAAGCCGCAGTGTGATTGCTGAAATCTTTGGCTAAAATAGTTTGTAATTCAGGATGAATCCAGTCGTATTCTTTTCCTAAAAGTTGCAAACTGCGCATGGCATAGACTTTTGAAGCGACTTTTGTATCGGTAATCAACCAGTCAAAATTAAGTTCGATGAGTTCTTGGCGTTGGCTTTCGGTAAAATGAATTTCATTTTTTAATGTTTTGTAATGCGCTTCGAGGAGTAAAAAAATAACTTTTGAGAGCGGTCTAATGGCACTTTCGTTAGTGAGTATTTTACTTTTGGAACAAATTAAATCCAGATGTTCTTGAAACCATTTTAGTTTTTCGTAGGCAATCAATTCCATAGCCCAGCATCCTTTATAATGATCTGGATTTGTGTTTTCGAAACAAATTCGCATAAAATCATTCATCAGTTCATCGTGTGCCATGATAAAATCGGCGGTGGCTTGGCGGCTGTTTTTATATCCTGTAGTTTGTGCAATAATTGCTGCTAATTCGCTCATAGTTTTGTGAGAATTGGCATTAAAAATACAAATTAAGAATCAATTGTAAAACTCAATTTCGAAATCCCTATCTTTGCGCATTATTTTAAAATAAAAAATAATGATTCAACTTCACGATAAACAATTTGTTCCGTTTATTTCTGCCGAAGAAATTGACTTTGCTATCCAGAAAATGGTAGCGCAAATTGAAGCTGATTTTGTTGATGAAATCCCAGTTTTTATTGGTGTTTTGAACGGTTCCTTTATGGTGGTTTCCGACTTTGTAAAAAGTTATAAGAAACCATGCGAAGTGAGTTTTGTAAAAATGGCTTCTTACAGCGGATTGTCGTCAACCAATGAAGTGAAAGAATTAATCGGTTTGAATCAGGATTTAACGGGACGTTCGGTTGTGGTAATTGAAGATATTATTGATACAGGACATACCATTGTGGAATTGAAAGCTTTGTTTAAGAAACAAAACTTGAAACATTTTAAAATAGCGACTCTTTTTTTTAAGCCTGAAGCTTATAAAAAAGAAGTGAAAATCGATTATATTGGAATTCAAATTCCAAATAAATTTATAGTAGGTTTTGGTTTAGACTATGATGGTTTAGGCAGGAATTTACCAGAAGTATATCAGTTAAAAGATTAAATCATTAAATAAAAATTAAAAAAGTTTATGACTAACATTGTTTTATTTGGGAAACCAGGAGCAGGAAAAGGAACTCAAGCTGAGTTTTTAAAAGGAAAATACAATTTGACTCATCTTTCAACAGGTGATATTTTTAGATTTAATATCAAAAATGAAACTGAACTAGGGAAGCTAGCGCAAACGTATATCAATAACGGCGAATTAGTTCCTGATGAAGTTACAATTAAAATGTTGCAAAGTGAAGTGGAAGCTAATCCAGATTCAGCAGGTTTCTTATTTGATGGTTTTCCTAGAACAATTGCACAGGCTGAAGCTTTGGACGCTTTCTTGACTACAAAAAATGAAAAAATTACAGCAACAGTTGCATTAGAAGCTGATGATGAAATTTTGGTTGCAAGATTATTAGAAAGAGGAAAAACTTCTGGAAGAGC
>NCET01000441.1 GCA_002280815.1 Flavobacteriales bacterium 32-34-25
CAAAGATGGTTTGTTGAAAAATAAGGATTTGGATTATGCGGAGTGGAGAATTCGTCAAGGCAATTTGGACGTTTCATTGACCGCCATTTTAGCGCCATTTGATCTTACTTTTTTTAAAGAAAATGATTCGACTTATGCGATTCGAAAATTTGAATATGCCAGAAGATCGGCTAATATTGGAAAAGAACGTTTGGAATTTTTGACTGATTTGTATCCCAATTTAAAAACATGGGAAACCAGAAAAGCTGATTTGAAACAATGTATTATCAGTTCTATTGGTCTAGACAAAGCACCGCCGATGCCAAAGAAAAAACCAATTCTAACTCCCAAAAGAATCTATAAAGATTACTCTGTGGAGAATATTGGTTTAGAAATTATTCCAGGTGTTTTTGTTACAGGTTCTATCTATAAGCCTTATCCTTTAAAAGGAAAAGTAGCAGTTATTGTTACGCCAAATGGACATTTTGGTGATGGAAGATATAGAAAAGATCAGCAATTGCGTTGTGCTATTTTGGCAAAAATGGGTGCTGTTGTAGTAGATTTTGATTTATTTGCCTGGGGCGAATCGACTTTGCAATTTGAATCGACTTTGCATCGAAATAGCATTGCACAAACCATTCAGGTTTTAAGTGCTGAACGATTGTTAGATTATTTGGCAACACAAAAATATGCTGACATGAACCGGTTGGGAGTAACTGGTGGTTCAGGAGGCGGATCGATGACAATGTTCCTGGCAGCGATTGATGACAGAATAAAAGTTTCGGTGCCTGTGGTTATGACTTCGTCTCATTTTGTGGGAGGTTGTCCTTGCGAAAGTGGTCGCGGTTTACACCTTTGTGGAAACGGAACCAATAATGCTGAAATTGCAGCCATGGCGGCTCCAAAACCACAGTTGATTGTTTCTGATGGTGGCGATTGGACGGCTACAGTGCCGGAATTAGAATTTCCATTTATTCAAAAAACCTATGGTTTGTATGGAAAACAAAGTTTGGTTGAAAATGCACATTTTGCTAAAGAAGGACATAATTATGGTGAATCAAAACGCATGGCGATGTATCCTTTTATGGCAAAATATTTAGGTTTGGACATTAACAAAGTAAAAAACAGCAAAGGAGAAATAGACGAATCGACTTGTGTGATAGAACCAACAGAAAAGCTATTGGTTTTTGGCGCCAAAGGCGAAAAGTTACCGGCAAACGCATTGAAAGATATTGATCAATTATATGCCCTTTTTGGCGAAAAAAATGAAAAAGTATATGAAGTTAAGAAATAATATAGCTAGAATTTTGTTTGTATTATCGACTTTTTTGGTAACGATAACAATTCAGGCGCAATCAAAATCGGATTTAAAATTATGGTACGATAAACCCGCTGCTATCTGGAACGAAGCCTTACCTTTGGGTAATGGTCGTTTGGGTGCCATGGTTTTTGGAGATCCGTCTATCGAAAGATTACAATTAAACGAAGAAACCATTTGGGCTGGTTCGCCAAATACCAATGCGCATTCGAAATCATTGACAGCTTTGCCAGTGGTTCGTAAATTAATTTTCGAAGGAAAATTCAAAGAAGCTCAGGATTTAGCCACCCGTGACATCATGTCGCAAACGAATGATGGTATGCCGTATCAAACTTTTGGGAGTGTATACATCTCGTTCAATGGGCATAATGATTATAAGAACTATTATAGAGATTTAGATATTAGCAATGCTACAGCTTCGGTACAATACGAGGTGGATGGTGTTACTTATAAAAGAGAAGTTTTAACTGCTTTTTCGGATCAGGTAGTTGCAGTGAAATTATCGGCTAGTAAAGCTGGAAAAATCAGCTGCAATGTGATGATGAATAGCCCGATTGATAAAACGGTTTCTTTTTCGGATAACAACGAAATTGTAATGACAGGCACCGGAACTAATTTTGAAGGTGTAAAAGGAAAAGTAAAATTTGAAGGTCGTCTGGCAGTTCAAAATAAAGGCGGAAAAGTGACTTCAAAAAATGGGGTTGTAAGTATTAATGGCGCTGACGAAGCGACTTTGTACATTTCTATTGGAACTAATTTTGTTGATTACAAAACTTTAGACGAAAATCAGGAGCAAAAATGTAAACGTTTACTTGATGCTGCGCTGACTAAAAACTTCGATGAAATAAAGAAAAATCATATTGCTTATTACCAA
>NCET01000442.1 GCA_002280815.1 Flavobacteriales bacterium 32-34-25
GGAAATTTAAAATTCACTGCCAATATGTTCAACATTCTTGACAAATATCTTTATAGTGGTTCTTACTATGACTGGTTAGGTGCTTACTACTGGCAATCTGAAGCTCCTAGAAATGTAAGAGTTGGGGTTAGTTACAAATTTTAAATAATTACACTCAATAATGCTAAAAGGCTTGCTAATCTCTAAATTGCAAGCCTTTTTTTTATAAAATAATATTTTAGCTATTCTACTTCACAACTAGCAAAATGTAAAATTGGGAAGTTACAAGAATTGGCAATAAAACACAGTTCGTTTGCCTTTGTATGTAAGCCAAGAGCTTCCTCTATTTTTTCTTGTTTTTTGATGACTACTTTAGGAAATAATCGGACTTCTATAAAACGTCCCGAACCATTTTCCGAAACTTCAAGAGTCGCCTCGGCATTATCCTGATAGGAAACCACATCAATTTCATTCTGTCCGCACACAAACAAATACGACATCATGTGACAAGAAACTACACAACTCAACAACAAATCCTCTGGATTATACAAACTGGGATCTCCTTTGAAAGCTTTAGCTGCCGAAACATCTAATATTGCTTTTCCATCAATAGCTATTTGATGTGTTTTAGTATATTTTTTTGAAGTCGAAATCATTTCTTTTGGAGCAGATGTCCAGTTTAATTTTGCTTTAAATAAATGTTTAAATCCCATATTTATTTTTTAAGAAGAACCAAATATAACCAAATAATGCCAGCCCTTTAAATTCAAAAAATTAGGAAATTATAAACAATGATTGTGTAAATGCTTTTTATCTTTGTCAAACAGTAATGACTGTAAAAGAATCCCAAATTATAATCTCCACTAAAAAAATTAAAAATGAAAAACTACTTAACTTCAATTAGTTTATTTTCTTTATCACTATTATTTATTTCTTGTTGCACTTCTAAAAAAACGATTTCAGAAAACACTGTTTCTCCAAAAGAATCTACTGAAATAGTAGAAAAATATTGGAAATTAATTGAAATTAGAGGTCAAAAAGTAACTGCTGAAAATTTTGTTACCAAAGAACCACATCTTATATTGAAAAAAGCAGATAACAGAGTGACTGGAAATGGAGGTTGCAATTCTTTTTTTGGAACTTATGAACTTCAGACTGATGCAAACCGAATTTCTTTTTCTAAAATGGGCTCTACCAGAATGGCTTGCCTGAAACCTACTGTTGAAAACGAATTTTTAAACGTATTAGAAACAGTAGATAATTACACCGTAAAAAACGATACTTTACAACTGAACAAAGCCCGAATGGCTCCAATGGCCAAATTTGTAGCTGTATATCTTAAATAAAAAACTATGCTAAACTGGAATGATCTTATAAAATATGCCACACATGGTAACCCTACTCCACCCAAAAGAGTAGAGAAAACAGATAGTGAATGGAAACTTGAACTAACGGATGAAGAATACTATGTAACTCGTCAAAAAGGAACCGAAAGAGCGCACAGTTCAGAATTATGCAGTCTTTTTGAACCCGGAAAATATGCCTGCAAATGTTGTAAAACACCACTTTTTGACGCCACAACTAAATTTGAAAGTGGAACAGGCTGGCCATCCTTTACGCAGCCTATAGTTATTGAAAATGTTGCTTACAATAAGGATGTGAGTTTTGGAATGATTCGTATCGAATGTGTTTGCAATATTTGCGATGCGCATTTAGGTCATGTTTTTCCTGATGGACCAGAACCAAGTGGTTTGCGTTATTGCATCAATGCCGTTTCTTTAGAAAAAATAAAAGAGTAAAAGTTTTTAAACCATTAAGAAATTTAGAAAAATTAAGAGTTAAAAATTTGAAACATTAAAAACAAAGCCGACAGTCTTTAAAAAACTTGTCGGCTTTTTGGTAATGTACTGAAAAATGGTTGGTGGATTTTACAAAAATAAGTTGTAATATGTCCACGTTAATCTCTAGAGGAAATATGCTCTGGTGGAGATCAACATATCAGCAATAAGATTAATGCAATATGGTAAAATGGGTAGTTCAATTTTGGACTACCTTTTTTCATTTTACCAGTTTGCTTTATGGTTAAAAAAAACTCACTTCTCGTTGGTCAAAAAGACATACCATTTTATAAAATTCATTCTATTTTTAGTTGTCAAACCACGATGGATATCCAAGTGATTTTTAAGATGAC
>NCET01000443.1:0-2526 GCA_002280815.1 Flavobacteriales bacterium 32-34-25
TGATGAATCAACTTGGTCAAATAACTGATATTTCTATTAACTATCGAAAAATAAACTTCTTTATCCTCTGCTGCCACTTTATCATCCTGAATGCGTTTCAATGGATCAACGATTAAGGTTAATGGCGTTTTTAAATCATGGGAAATATTAGTAAAAAACTCTATTTTTTCTTTGTTCAACGCTTCCTGTCTTTCGGTATTTAATCGTTCCAGTTTGATTTCATTTTTCAAACGATCACGATATAAAACTTCTCTAAAAATCCAAAAAGCTATTGCTGCTAACGAACCTAAAAAAAAGATTTTAGCCCACCAGCTTCCATACCAAGGCGCACTTACATGAATATCCAATATTTTTACAGGCGATTTGGTGTCATTTGGCGAAACTACACGAGCCTTAAAAATATAATTCCCCGGAGGTAGTTTGTTATAAGTTATTTTACTGCTATTGGTCTTAATCCATTTGTCTTCATAGCCTTCTAAAATATACTCATAAACCACCTTATTTGTATTACTGTAATTAAACGAAGCTAATTCTATGGTAAAACTTCTATTATCATAATCCAAATCAATCGATTCGGTTTGCGATAAATCTTTGGTCAAAACAACTTGATCATTAATTCTATCTAATGGAATGACTTTTTCATTCGCCAAATAAAAGCTCTTAAAAATCAATTTATCATTAACTGAATTCGATTTAATTTCATTTGGACGAAAAGAGAGATAACCGTTTTTATCTCCAAAATATATTTTCTGATTGGCTACATCTTTATAAAAAGCTCTTTCCGAAAAAGTCCATGACCCAAACTGATCTTCTTTTCTATAATTTGAAATTTTATTGGTACCAATATCAATCATCGAAATCCCTTGTTTGTGGGCAATCCAAAGATTTCCTTTAGCATCATCAGTTATCGAAGAAATATAAATATTAGGACTTTCCGATTGCAATTGTATTTTTTCAATTCGCATCGGATTGGTTTTCGAATCAATTTTATCTAATCCTTCGCTGGATCCAACCCAAATAGCACCGCGTTTGTCTCTATGCAATGCATAAATCATGTTTCCAGAAATCTTATTTTTAAGATTCTTGTCAAAAGTATTTAAAGCTAATGTATCGTATATTTTGCCCTTGTTATTTATTTTTAATCGAATAACACCACTTCCCTCAGTTCCTAACCATAATTCTTGATGATTAACAACTAAAACATCCATAACATTACCATTATTGATGGTAGCGGTTAAATCATAAAAACTAATTTTATCATTGGTTAAATTAATACTAGCAATGCCATTGTATAGACCAACCCACAAATTATTTCCCGAAGCTTCTAGAGCATAAACAGACCAAAGTGTTAAATTTGGACATAAAGTTCTATTGATTATACTCTTGCACTGATTACTCTTAGGGTCATAACACTCTAAGCCATTACGGCCGCCTATCCAAATTCGACCTTTGTTATCCTTAAAAAAACTACGTGGATTATTAATTTGGCTATTCGATTTATAAAAAGGATGATTATAATCTAAGCCTTGTTTATTGTAAATTAGTATTCCTTCATCGGTAGCTAACCAAATTTTATCATCTACTTTTATAATCCCTTTAACCGTAGCCAATTGGGTGTTTTCACTGGCCTTTCTATAGCTGTAATGCAATTCAAAAGGATTCCTGCTTGGATTTGCCTTATACACATCGCCACCACGGGTTCCCAGCCAAATAATATTTTCATCATCGATAAAAAAATCAGTAATGTAATCGTCTAATAATTGTCCTGGACGATTAATATTAGCCGTGTAACTATATTCCTCGCCTGATTTTACATTTTGAGAAGTAAACCGATGCGAGGATAAATAATAAAATTTTCCATTTACAATTCGGTTTCTATTTGACTCATTCGTATTTCTAGCCAGCCGGTCAATTATAATTTTAGGAACTTTAGTATCCGCAACAATTTTAAAAGAATTTAACTGATAATTAAAGCGAACGTATTTTCTATCATAGGTTAAAAACCAAAGTCCTAATTTTTTATCAGAAACAATATTACGATTCGGTTATTAGGTAACGAAGTTTTGTCTTTTGGATTATGATAAAAAAAGTCGAATGTTTTTCCATCGTAGCGGTAAGCTCCATTCCAACTTCCGAACCAAACGTAACCTATAGAATCCTTAGCAATACCGTGAATTTGAGTCACAGGATTTGCATCTCGACCAGATATTTTTTCAAAAAAAAGATTTTGGGCTTTCAAACCTGATAAAGACAAGAGAGCAACCACAAAAAAAGAAACTACACAAAACCAAATTTGTTGCTTTTTCATACCATTTCGATAAATAAGTTTCTTTTCATGACTAATGATTAATGTTCAAAAATAGAAAAACATCCATTATAAACTAAAAAACCTGATAACATTATATTATCAGGCTTTTAAATTTATGTATAATTACCCAAACAATTTGAGAATTAATTAGTCATTAAAATCAATCACTTTCTTAGCAAATTTCATATTGCAAACCAATAACTCTTACCACAAAATAG
>NCET01000443.1:2536-6334 GCA_002280815.1 Flavobacteriales bacterium 32-34-25
ATAATTACCCAAACAATTTGAGAATTAATTAGTCATTAAAATCAATCACTTTCTTAGCAAATTTCATATTGCAAACCAATAACTCTTACCACAAAATAGTTTTTCTTTCCACTTTGTAATAATATGAATTGGTCGTTGATTAAATCTTTCTCCGAAAGTATAAAATCTTCTTTTACTTTTTCTCTGTTTACCGAAATAGAATTAGCCGTCAAAGCTCTTCTTGCTTCACCATTCGATTTGAAAAAGCCTGTTTTTTCGTTTAAAACGTCCACAATATTAATTCCAATTTCAATTTCTGCTCTTGAAATTTCTGCTTGTGGAACTCCATCAAAAACTTCTAAGAAAGTCGCTTCGTCTAGTTGTTTCAAATCATCGGCTGTAGCGTTTCCAAAAAGAATATTCGAAGCTTTAATTGCATTATCTAAATCAGCAGCCGAATGTACCATTACAGTAATTTCTTCTGCCAAACGCTTTTGCAACAAACGCAAATGCGGTGCTTCTTTATGTTTTTCAGTTAAATCTTCAATTTCTTCTTTTGATAAGAAAGTAAAGATTTTGATGTATTTTTCAGCATCAACATCAGTTGTGTTTACCCAAAATTGGTAAAACTTATAAACTGAAGTTTTATCAGCATCTAGCCAGACATTTCCTCCTTCAGATTTACCGAATTTAGATCCGTCAGCTTTTGTAATTAAAGGAGTGGTTAGAGCAAAAGCTTTTGCATTCTCGCCTCCCATTCTACGCACTAACTCTGTTCCAGTAGTGATATTTCCCCATTGGTCAGAACCTCCCATTTGCAAAAGACAATTATGATTTTTATACAAATGGTAAAAATCATACCCTTGAATTAATTGGTATGTAAATTCTGTGAAAGACATTCCTTCACCTTCGCCATTGATTCTTTTTTTAACAGAATCCTTTGCCATCATATAATTTACCGTAATACGTTTTCCAACTTCACGGGCAAAATCAATAAAAGAGAATTCTTTCATCCAATCATAGTTATTTACCATAATTGGAGCATTTGGCTCATTTGAATTAAAATCTAAGAAACGAGACAGAACACTTTTAATTCCAGCAACATTTTTAGCCAAAGTTTCTTCGTTCAGTAAATTTCTTTCGTCCGATTTTCCAGATGGATCACCAATCATTCCGGTTGCACCTCCAACCAAAGCAATCGCTTTATGGCCAGTTCTATTTAGGTGAATCAATAAAATAATCTGAACCATACTTCCAATATGAAGTGAATCGGCAGTTGGATCAAAGCCAATATAGGCTGTAGTTACTTCCTTTAGCAATTGCTCTTCCGTTCCCGGCATACTATCGGCATACAAACCGCGCCATTTCAATTCTTCAACTAGATTCTTCATTTTTTAAATAATTTACTTCGTCAGTTCAGCCTTTCAGGCTTCGAGTGCGCAAATATAATGAATCAATGGCAAAAATCAATTTCAATGACAATGGCAATGGTAAAAAATAAATTCTTAATTCTAATAACACCTCGACAAGTTCATTACAACAATTGGAATTTGGGATTTTTAAAATTGAGATTTTCTAATTGTTATTGCTATTGATTTTTGTTGTTGTCATTACCATTGATTTATTACATTTACAAAATGATTTTAGTTACAGGAGGAACCGGTTTAGTAGGCGCGCATTTATTACTTCATTTATTAGAAAATGGAGAAAACGTTCGTGCAATTTATCGCAAGAAACAATTTATCGCAAGAAAAATAATATTCAGAAAACAAAATCCTTATTTCAGCGCTATAACAAATTAGCTTTGTTTGATGCTATCGAATGGGTGCATGCTGATATTCTTGACGTTCCTTCCTTAGAACATGCTTTTGTCAATATTACTAAAGTATATCATTGCGCAGCCTTGATTTCTTTTGATCCAAAAGATGAAAATTTACTTCGAAAAATCAATATTGAAGGAACAGCCAACATGGTTAATTTTTGCCTTGCCAAAGGAGTTCAAAAACTATGTTATGTAAGTTCTGTTGCTGCTCTTGGTGATTTAGCCGCACACGAAACCATAATTACCGAAGAAACCGAATGGAATCCAGAGAAACACCATAGTGATTATGCTATTTCTAAATATGGTGCCGAAATGGAAATTTGGCGCGCACAACAAGAAGGTTTAAATGTTATTATTGTTAATCCTGGAGTTATTATTGGCCCTGGATTTCCAAATCAAGGCAGCGGACAACTCATTAAAAAAATTAACGATGGCTTGCTATTTTACACCTCAGGAAGTACCGGTTTTGTTGCTGTAGACGATGTTGTAAAAAATATGTACCAATTGATGGAAAGCGATATTTCGGGTGAACGATTCATTCTCATTGCCGAAAATATTGTTTTTAAAACCCTTTTCGACACCATTGCCGATACGTTAAAAGTAAAAAGGCCTAGCGTAGAAGCCAAGCCTTTTATTATGGGAATCACATGGAGATTGTACTGGGTTTTTAGTCTGTTTACGCAAAAAACGAATCATCTTTCAAAGGATACTGCTCGTTCTTTTTTAAGCAAAGACCACTATTCAAACAACAAAATCAAAACTACATTAAACACTTCTTTTTTAGATATACATCAATACATTAAAGAGAGATTTACGGTTAATTAATTTGAACTCCGTTTTTAATCACCTTTGATTTTATTTGCGTTGAAGTTGTTTTTGGCTTTTTTGGACTTATTGGCTTTTTCTTCAACAAAAGCAGACTGTCTTTTTTCTTTATTTTTTGAAGAGAATCTTTCTTCTTAGCCAAAGCTACTTTTTTAACTGCTTTGATAGAATCTTGTTTTCGTTTTGCTGTAATCAAAGAATCTCTTTTAACTTCTTTCTTGATTAAAGAATCCAAAACTGCCTTTTTGCTATCCATGCGTTTTACTACATTATCATACATTTTTTTGTACTCATCAAAATCAGATGCGTAATAAATGTTGCTTTGCGCAAATTGAGCACTGTCTACCTTATATTTTTTATAAATAAACTCTTTTGGGTTGACTTTGTATTTTTCGGTGGTATTGGGTTCATTGTATTTTATCGCATCCAGAAGCGACATATCATATATAATATTCTCCATTACTTCTTTATCAACAAGACGATCTGGTTTTTCAACCCCATCGTTCTTACAGCTAAAAAGCAACATTACAATTACTAAAAATGATACCGTTTTTTTCATTCCCTATCGATCAAATAAAAGTCTTTTTCCAGCGCGAACGTTTTTAACTTTAAAAGCATTATATACGAGCTGTCCGTTTACAAAAGTATGTGTAATTCTAGATTTGAATGTAAATCCTTCAAATGGAGACCATCCGCATTTAGCAAAAATATTTTCTTTTTTAACGCCCCAAGGCAAACCTGAATTTACAATTACCAAATCGGCATAATAGCCTTCTTTGATAAAACCACGTTTTTCTATCTTGAAAATCTTAGCTGGATTGTGACACATTTTTTCCACAATTTTCTCTACGCTAATTTTCCCTTGGTGAAAAGCTTCAAACATAGCCACAACAGCGTGTTGTACTAATGGCCCTCCTGATGGAGCTTTCAAATAAGATTGTTTTTTCTCTTCTAATGTATGAGGCGCATGATCGGTAGCAATAACATCTATTCTATCGTCATTCAATGCTTTCCACAAAGCATCTCTATCTGCTGCTGTTTTTACTGCTGGATTCCATTTGATAAAATTACCTTTGGTTGCATAATCATCATTGGTAAACCACAAATGATGCACACAAACCTCAGCCGTAATTTTCTTTTCTTCCAATGGAATTTTATTGGTAAACAAATCC
>NCET01000067.1 GCA_002280815.1 Flavobacteriales bacterium 32-34-25
TGAAAAAGGAAGATTTAGAACTGGTCTTAGATTGCGCATGAAAGAGAAAATGAGAAATAATATTTTCTATACTTACGAACCAATCAATGATGATATGGCTTTGTTATCGGATGTTCCAACGAGCTTTTTTGATGGAAAAGGATTCAATCCGGGAGATAAATTTGTACCGGGAACTTTTGCTTCAGCAAACTTTTTAGGAAATTTAGATTTGAATAATGCTTCACT
Organism: Flavobacteriales bacterium 32-34-25; assembly: GCA_002280815.1. GTDB lineage: Bacteria > Bacteroidota > Bacteroidia > Flavobacteriales > Flavobacteriaceae > Flavobacterium. The sequence continues at coordinate 226 of NCET01000067.1, forward strand.
ATTCGATAAAGAAGCCGATCCAGCTGAATTCTTAGCAGTAAATTATAATGCCAAAGAAAATATCTATGCTGCTTATGTAAGATGGGATCAGGATTTTAATGATAAATTATCTATGGTTTTAGGTTTCCGTTCCGAAACTACGCATATCAACTACACCGGAAACCGTGTATTGGACGAAGAAGAATTAGAAGGTGAAATCAACACAAAGAATACTTACACGAACTTATTGCCAAGTATTACATTGCAATACAACGCTACAAAAGATTTGATTTTAAGAGCTGCTGCAACTACGGCTTTGGCTAGACCTAACTATTACGCCTTGGCTCCGTTTGTAAATAACATTGCTTCCGATATGGAAATTACTGCTGGAAATCCAGATCTTGATGTTACCTATTCTTATAATTATGATTTCATGGCCGAGAATTATTTCAAATCAGTGGGTTTGATTTCAGGAGGTGTTTTCTACAAAAGATTAAATGATTTTATCTACAATTACAGCGATAACCAATACACAACAGCTAAGTTTGCTACTGATTTTCCAAATCAAAATAACCCAATCCCAACGGGTGAAAACTGGTCATTTGTACAATCTAGAAACGGAAAAAGTGTAGACGTTTACGGATTTGAAGTCGCTTTACAACGTCAGTTGGATTTCTTCGAAAGTAAATTTTTAAAAGGTTTCGGAGTGTATTTGAATTATACTTATACCAAATCAGAAGCAAAAGGAATTTCGGATGAAGATGGAAACGAAAGAAAAAACATCAGTCTTCCGGGAACAGCACCACACATGTTCAACGGTTCATTGTCTTGGGAAAACAAACGTTTCTCGGCTAGGGTTTCTACCAATTTTGCAGCCGATTATTTAGACGAATTGGGATCTGATAGCTACCAGGATAGTTATTATGACAAACAATTTTTCCTGGATGCCAATGCTGCTTACAAAATTACGCCAAACATACGTCTTTTTGCGGAAGCGAATAATTTAACCAATCAGCCGTTGCGTTATTACCAAGGTGTGGAAGCAAACACAAAGCAAGTAGAATACTATCAGGCACGTTTTAACTTTGGTTTGAAATTTGACTTTTAGAAACAAATAATAATTTAGAATAAAGCTGACAGGATTATTTGATCCTGTCACTTTTTCGTTTAAAAGAAATAAAATGAAAAATAAATATATAATCATTGCCCTTTTAGGATTAACAGTGGCGTCTTGCGGAAGCAAATTGGCAGCTGTTAGAAAAGATGCTTTGAAACCGGCAATAGTGACCCAAGCATTGCCACACGATACTGATGATCCTTCGATTTGGATACACCCAACAGATGCTACTAAAAGCATCATTGTTGGTACAGATAAAGATACCGATGGCGGATTGTATGCCTTTGATTTGAACGGAAAAATCATTGGGAAATCGGAAGTTTTAAAGAGACCTAACAATGTGGATATTGCTTATGGTTTAATGCTAAATGGCAAAAAAACAGATGTTGCTGTAACTACCGAAAGGGAAAATAACAAAATCAGAATCTTTAGTCTGCCTGATTTGAAGCCAATTGACAATGGAGGAATTCCGGTTTTTGAAGGCGAACTAATGCGCGACCCTATGGGGATTGCCTTGTACACCCGTCCAAGTGACCAAAAGATTTTTGCAGTGGTAGGTAGAAAAGAAGGGCCTTCGGGAAGTTATTTATGGCAATACGAATTGACCGATGCAGGCAACGGAAAAGCGGCTGCAACGGTGGTGCGTAAATTTGGAAACTACAGTGGTAAAAAAGAAATTGAAGCCATTGCAGTGGATAACGAATTAGGAACAATTCTGTATTGCGATGAACAATTTGGAATCCGAAAATATGTAGCTGATCCAGCGGCTAAAAATGATAACGAGTTAGCGCTTTTTGGTCAAAAAGACTTTAAAGCCGATAACGAAGGAATTGCTATTTATAAAAAATCAGCAACCGAAGGTTATATCTTGGTTTCCAATCAGCAAGCCAATACTTTTATGGTGTATCCAAGAGAAGGAGCGAATGGCAACCCGAATGAATACCCGCTATTAGCCGAAATTCCAACTTCTACCATTGAGTGTGATGGCGCCGATGTAACGAGTGTGAACTTAGGAGGTCAGTTTCAAAATGGACTTTTTGTAGCCATGAGCAACGGAATGACGTTTCATTACTACAGCTGGGATAGCATTCAGCAATTGATTGATGCAGCTAAAAAATAATATGTTTAACCAACCCTATCAGGGTTTTAAACCCTGATAGGGTTCTGGAAATCTTTAAATCGCCTCTTTTAGCAATAAAAGAGGCGATTTTTTTGTTATTCCCTGCCAGTATTACTGTTTAACACCTACTTTATTGGTTCGAAGTACTAATAGTATTGGTAGGTCGAACCAATAGACCACCTAGTTTGAACCAATAGTATATGTACTTCGAACCAACAATAGAGGTAGTTTAAACCAATAGTATTAGTACTTCGAACCAATAGAACACCTACTTCGAACCAATAATAGAGGTACTTAACACCAATAGTATTGGTACTTCGAACCAATAGACCACCTAGTTCGAACCAACAATATATGTAGCTCGAACCAATAGTATTAGTGTTTAACACTAGTTTTTTAGGAAAATAGAATAGATTGCTAGCATAAAGCAAACAAAAGAGGATATCCGCTTCTATAAAAATCAATAGAAATGGCTTTTAAGCCATTTTAAAATTAAAGTTTTCTAAAGGCTTTAGCCGAAATCTAAATACGGATTTGGCTAAAGCCTTTTTTGTTTTGCAAATTATAATCATCTGGCTAAAGCCAGACGCAATTGAAATAAACTTTAATTTTGTAAGATTTATTTATATATTTGAGAAGTCATAATTGCAATTAAAAACATGAGCCAAACATACTAATTGAACATAAAACAGGTTTGTTTTATGCGTTTGTAAACTAGTTAGTGGCAAGTTCTCTACAGAATCAATCCTAAATCAATAATCTAAATTTTAAAAAATGAATGTACACACTTTTATTATTTCCGAAAAAAGCGAAAAGTATTTAGACGCTTTTGAATCTATAATTAGAAAATATGGAACTAGAATTTCAAAAATATCAACGAAAGATGGAACTGTTTATGAAATAGAATTTGATTCTTCTGAATTAATGGATAATTGCAAAAAAGCTATTTCTCAGCAACTTCCCAATTTATATTAAAATAATGAAATATCACTTTGAAAATAATGATTTAAACCCGCTGTCGTACTAAGACATTGTTACTCATTTGAAAAAAACAGAATCTAATGAAGATAATAATCACACTTTTTTTTGACCCAACTGTTTGGGGAACAGTTTCTGATTGGTTTACTTTTATAATTACAGCTATAACTGCTTATTATCTATATCACACATTAAAATCGCAAAAAGAAGTTCAAAATACACAAAATCAACTTTTCGAAATTGAAAGTGTTAGATTTAAAGAAAGTATAAAACCAAATCTTAAATATAACGAATCTTCAAAATCTTATAAAATCAAAGATGAAACATTCGCAACTACTATGGAAATATCTAATGACGCTAATAGTGAAGCTATTGATATTGAAATCGATTATAAAGACCAACCAAATATTTGCAGAATAATTATTCCGATAGATTACATTGCTTATCCAAAAAAGAACTTAAAGAAAGGAGGTTCTCCTTATTTATTACACTTTTACATAATTGAGAAACCTGTAAAAGATGAATTTATTAGTTTCGATGTAAATTATAAAGATATTTCTGGAGTTAAATATAAACAACGTGTTGTCTGTATTGTTGGAGAAACGTTGCGAATAAATAATGGAATTCCTGATATTGTAAATACATAAACAAGTATTCAGCTAAAAAACACAAAACCCGACACTGTATTTTGTCGGGTTTTGTGTTTTATAAAGTTTTCTTCTGTTTTTCTAAAAAGTTATTGGATTGCAGTTCCAGTAAATTAGTTGCGTTTTTTCGTTGTAAATCATATAATTGCTTATCTTCAGCAATATCCTGATATACTTTGTCGTGCATCGCAGCACTGGTTTTTACGAGCAAACTGCGTTGGTGTTTGTCTTGTTCTAAAGTAGCTTTTAAAGCGGTTTCTAAATCTTCCAACTTATAATCGTATTCGCCTTTTGGAGATAGTAGTTTGGCAATAATTGGTGAAGTTTCAATGGCGAGAAATAACAGCATGATAAAATAGGAAGGCAAAGAAGGTAATTTACCCAACGCATTGATTCGTGCCATTAAACCATCAAAACCATCAATGATGGGTTGGGTTTCGGTTACTTTTTTGTCTAAATCGGTTTGAAGACTTTTATTTAGATTTTCTTTTTCGGCAATTTTCGCTAGATTGTTTTTCCTGATGGTGTCGAGTTCGGCTGAAGCCAAATTATGTTTGGCAATTTTTTCCTTAAAAACAGGACCTTTTCCCAGTTTCATAGTGCCTTTGGTTCCTTCGGCTTCGGTAATATAGGTTTCGTATAAGCTATTGACTTCTTTTTCTTTTTGGATAATTTCAGTTTTTAAAGCGGCTATTTCAGCCTTGTTTTTATCCAAATCCGATTTGAAATAATTAGCCACTTCTTTTTTATTATTCAAAGCCATGGCATTTTTCTCTTTCAATAAAACCGTATTGATTTCCTTTTCGAAAATTTTAATTTCCAAGGGTTTCGAAATAACGATCGTGATGATAATTGCCAAGACAATTCGGGGTGTGGCCTGTAGAAATTCGCTCCCAAAACGCTCTCTTTTTCGAATAGTAGAAACAATAAAACGATCCAGATTAAAAATCAGTAAACTCCAAATCACCCCAAAAGCAATAGCGGGATAAATGCTGTCAAATACGGTAAAAAGCGCATAAGCACTGGCTATAAAAGCTATGACTGCAGTAAAGAAAACCGTCGCGCCAATACCTACATATTTTGTTTGTTCCCCTTCGGAGCAACCTTCGAGCAGGTTTTTGTCGGCTCCGGAACAGAGGATAAAAAATGATTTTAACATGATTGATTTTTTTAGCTTGTGTATAGATTACAAATTTAACGCCAAAAAACGAATCATAGTGTAAATAATTGATATGTATTTGTTTATGGTTTTTTAGAGTCTGTTTAAATTTATTTTATAAAAAATAAATTTTCTTTTTCCCCGCCCCTAAAGGGTGGAAAATTTCTTGAAAATTCATCAAAATTACACCCTTTAGGGTTTGGGGGAATTAATTTTGATGAATTTTAAACAGGCTCAAAAACGATAAAAGCTGTTCGTTCGGAACAGCTTTAAGTTTTTTAATCAATATTATAATCTAGGCTAAAGGAGCTCCAGCCAGAATTTCATCATTAGCATAAGATTCAAATTGTACAAAATTCGCTTTGAATTTTTGGGCTAATTCAATTGCTTTAGTATCGTATAAATCTTTGTCTTCCCAAGTGTTTCTAGGATTCAAAATTTCACTGGGAACATCAGGACATGATTCAGGAATTGCCATTTTGAAGATAGCGTGATTGTGGTAATCGACATGATCCAATTCACCTTTCAAAGCCGCTGTAATCATCGCTCGGGTGTATTTTAATTTCATTCGGCTTCCGGTGCCATAAGGACCGCCCGTCCATCCGGTGTTGATTAACCAAACTTTTACATCGGCATCTTTCATTTTTTTGCTTAACATTTCGGCATATCTTGTGGGGTGCAACGGCATAAAAGGCGCTCCAAAACAAGCTGAAAAATTAGGCTGAGGTTCCGTTACTCCAGCTTCGGTTCCTGCAATTTTTGCGGTATAACCCGAAATAAAATGATAAGCCGCCTGACCGGGAGTTAAGCGGGCAATAGGAGGCAGGATTCCAAAAGAATCGGCAGTCAGGAAAAAGATATTTTTTGGATTGGTACCAATAGAACCCGTTTGGATATTATCGATATGGTCAATTGGGTAGCTTACACGAGTGTTTGGCGTAATCGAAATATCGGTGTAATCGACTTCGTTTGTTCCTTCTTTGAAAACAATATTTTCCAGCAGCGCTCCTTTTGTAATGGCTCTAAAAATATCAGGTTCGTTTTCTTCGCTCAGGTTTACTACTTTGGCGTAGCATCCACCTTCAAAATTGAAAACAGTATTTTCGCTCGTCCAACCGTGTTCGTCATCACCAATTAATTTCCGGTTGGGGTCAGCAGAAAGCGTGGTTTTTCCAGTTCCGGACAGTCCAAAGAAAATAGCAGTTTCTCCATCTTCACCCACATTGGCACTACAGTGCATAGACAGCGCGTTTTTGAAAACAGGAAGGATGAAATTTAAAGCAGAAAAAATCCCTTTTTTCATTTCGCCCGTATAAGCCGTTCCACCAATGATGATGGTTTTTCGGCTGAAATTTAATATCGCAAAATTTTCACTACGTGTGCCATCGGTTTTAGGATAGGCTAAGAAACTGGGTGCGCAAATCAATGTCCAATCAGCAATAAAATCAGCCAGTTCTTTTGCTGTTGGTCTGAGAAACATATTGTAACAAAATAAATTTTCCCAAGGCGTTTCGGTAATTACACGAACATTCAATCGGTAATTTGGGTCGGCACAAACATAAGCATCTCTGACAAAGATTTCTTTATTTGATAGATAGGCTGTTATTTTAGTATATAAGGCGTCAAATTTTGCCGGTTCAAAAGGAATGTTGACAGCTCCCCACCACACTTCGTTTTCAGTAATGCTGTCTTTTACAATAAAGCGATCTTGTGGCGAACGTCCCGAAAATTTTCCTGTATTGATGGCTAAGGCTCCGGTAGAAGTTTCTGTTCCTTCTCCACGACTCAAGGTCATTTGGTGTAATTGGTCAGGCGTTAATTGATAGTGTATTTCCGCGTTTTTAATTCCAATATTTTCAAGCGAAAACAAATTGTTGACAATCATAAGGCAGTGTGTTTAGTAGTTCTTAGGTTTCTATATAAAGATAAAACATATATTTTAGTTCCCCTTTTGAAAGCCTAATTTTTAATGGATTTTTTTTGTGATATTATACAGCAAAACCGCCCAGGCACTGATTAATAAAGCCCCACCAATAGGCGTTACAAAACCGATTACTCTAAAGTCAATAGGAGTAAGACCATTTGTCGCTAATAAATAGATGGAACCTGAGAATAACAGCACTCCCGAAAGCACTAAATTATAAATGGTGTTTTTTGTCTTTGAAGTTAAATTCGGAATTAACCCAATGAATAAAAGAAACAAAGCGTGATACATTTGGTAGCGAACTCCCGTTTCAAAGGTGGCCAATTGTTCTATGTTGAGTACTTTTTTTAGCGCATGAGCACCAAAAGCACCAAGAATTATTGCAATCATTCCGAGTAAAGTCGCTGTAGAAATTGTTTTTTTATCCATTTTTGTTCTGTTTAGGTTCTACACAAAAGTATTCGAAATCAAAGGAAACCAAAAGCTTTTTAGAGGATAGTTTGCCGCTAATTGTGCTAAAGTTTTGTGAATTTTTATTCGAGAAGCAGATTGATTTTTACCGCAAATTCGCAAATTTTTTTTAAAATATTTTAATTTGCGACCCGAGCGATAGCGAATAGGCGAAGCAATTTGCGGTAATTTTTTTATTTAATGGTTAGCATTTGTGTTAGCACAAACATTTCCTTATTTTTGAGTTATATTTTCAAGCTATGAGAACCGTTTTAATTATTGGTGCCGGTCGATCCGCTTCTTCGCTGATTCAGTATCTTTTGGAAAAATCCCAAGACGAGCAATTGCATCTTGTAATTGCCGATTTGTCTTTGGAATTAGCTCAAAAGAAAACCAATAATCATCCTAATGCCACTCCAATTGCCTTGGATATCTTTGATGAAAAGGAGCGAAGAGCCGCAATTGAAAAAGCCAGCATTGTCATTTCGATGTTGCCCGCGCATTTGCATATTGAAATTGCTAAAGACTGCTTGAATTTCAAGAAAAATTTGGTTACCGCATCCTATATTAGTGATGCGATGCTGACTTTGGATGAAGAAGTGAAAGAAAACGGACTCATTTTTATGAACGAAATGGGCTTAGATCCTGGAATCGATCACATGAGCGCCATGAAAGTAATTGACGAAATTAGAGAAAAAGGAGGAAAAATGCTTTTGTTTGAATCTTTTTGTGGCGGACTGGTGGCCCCCGAATCCGATACCAATCTTTGGAATTACAAATTTACCTGGGCACCCCGCAATGTGGTTTTGGCGGGTCAGGGTGGTGTTGCCAAATTTATTCAGGAAGGAACTTACAAGTATATTCCTTATGATTCTTTGTTTCGCCGTACCGAATTTTTAGAAGTAGAAGGTTACGGACGATTTGAGGCTTATTCTAATCGGGATTCTTTAAAATACAGAAGCATTTATGGCTTAGATGATATTCTTACTTTATTTCGCGGAACGATTCGTCGTGTTGGTTTTTCCAAAGCCTGGAATATGTTTGTGCAACTTGGCATGACCGATGATTCTTATGTGATGGAAGATTCCGAAAACATGAGTTATCGCCAATTTATCAATTCATTTTTGCCGTATCACCCAACCGATTCGGTGGAGATAAAAACCCGTTTGTTGCTTAAAATCGATCAGGACGATATTATGTGGGACAAATTATTGGAGTTGGATTTGTTCAACGATAAGAAAATCGTCGGACTTAAAAATGCCACTCCAGCCCAGATTTTAGAAAAAATCCTCAATGACAGTTGGAAACTGCAACCCGATGATAAAGACATGATTGTGATGTATCATAAATTTGGCTACGAAATCGATGGTAAAAAAGTTCAAATGGATTCCCAAATGGTTTGCATAGGTCAAGATCAAACTTATACCGCTATGGCAAAAACCGTTGGACTGCCTGTTGCCATGGCTACTTTATTAATCCTGAACGGAAAGATTAAAACTGCCGGAGTCCAACTCCCAATCCGTAAAGAAGTGTATTTGCCCGTTTTAAAAGAATTGGAAAAATATGGAGTTGTTTTTAAGGAACAAATGTTGCCTTATTTGGGGTATAAGTATAGTTGATGTTTTAACCAAGAAATTATATAATAGAAAAATCCGCTCATTGCTGAACGGATTTTGTTTCTTTTGACTTACTGTACTTTGCGAAAACTTTGTGTCCTCTGCGGTAAAATTATTTCGATAACTCCACAAAATATTTATAAAACAACGGAATGGTTTCGATTCCTTTCAGGTAATTGAAAATCCCAAAATGTTCGTTTGGCGAATGAATGGCGTCGCTGTCGAGTCCAAATCCCATTAAGATGGTTTTGCTTTTTAGTTCTTTTTCGAATAAGGCAACAATGGGGATACTTCCTCCGGAACGCACCGGAATGGCTGGGATTCCAAAGGTTTCGGTATACGCCATATTAGCGGCTTTGTAACCAATGCTGTCAATAGGAGTTACATATCCCTGACCGCCGTGATGCGGAGTTACTTTTACCGTAACCGCTTTGGGAGCAATAGCGGTGAAATGTTTGGTGAATAATTCGGTGATTTCCTCCCAGTCTTGATTCGGAACCAGTCGCATCGAAATTTTGGCGAAAGCCTTGCTAGGAATCACGGTTTTGGCTCCCTGACCTGTATAGCCGCCCCAAATTCCGTTGACATCCAGCGTAGGACGAATGGCGTTTCTTTCATTGGTAACATAACCTTCTTCGCCATAGACTGCATTGAGGTCGAGTGCTTTTTTGTATTCTTCGATATCAAAAGGCGCTTTGGCCATTTCGGCTCTTTCTGCCAGCGATAATTCTTCTACCTTGTCATAAAACCCCGGAATTGTTATGCGATTGTTTTCGTCGTGAAGCGAAGCAATCATTTTGCTCAGAATATTAATAGGATTGGCTACAGCACCACCATACAAATCAGAATGACATCATTTTTGAGTTTTTTTGTGTTCTTTTCGACAAAGCTTTTTAGGTTGACGCTGCCTACTTCTTCTTCGCCTTCAATCATGAATTTGACGTTGCAAGGCAAAGTCTTGCTCTGAATCATGTATTCGAATGCCTTGATGTGCATGTACATTTGCCCTTTGTCGTCGCAAGCACCACGGGCAAAAATGGCTCCTTCGGGATGAATTTCGGTTTTTTTGATTACGGGTTCGAATGGGGGAGAAGTCCAAAGCTCCATTGGGTCAGGTGGTTGCACATCATAATGACCGTAAACTAAAACGGTTGGTAAATTAGGGTCGATTATTTTTTCGGCATAAACAATAGGATAACCGTCGGTTTCACATATTTCGACTGTATCACAGCCTGCTTTTTCCAGACTTCGCTTTACGGCTTCGGAGGTGTCAATAACATCTTGTGAAAAGGCTGTATCGGCACTAACGGAAGGGATTTTTAATAGTTCGATTAATTCGTTGATGAAACGTTCTTTGTTTTGTTGGATATAATTTGTAATATTTTCCATTGATTATGCTGGGTTTTGATACTTTCAAAAATACAAAAAACAGAATTATAATTTTTTTTAATTTTTGCTTTGAATATTGGAAAGTATGCTTATATTTGCACCCACAATTGAGCGGATATGGCGAAATTGGTAGACGTGCCAGACTTAGGATCTGGTGCCGCAAGGCGTGTAGGTTCGAGTCCTATTATCCGCACTATTAAAAAGTCTTAATTTCTTTTAAATAAAGAATTTAAGACTTTTTTCTTTTTAGCTTCCCCTATATTTCCTCCTTTTCTTGGGGCAATTTCAAAATACTCTCAAATGGTATAATTGTTGTTGATACAGCAGTCGTAAATTAAAAGCTCTTTTTGAGATACTAATCCTCTTTATGATATAGATAATTAACAGGACGGGACAGGATGCGTTAGAAAATTAGCTTTAATAATTTTATATTCTGAATAAATTACAGTTAATTTATATATCCAAGGAGGCTAATTTATCTGGGCATAAATTAAAAACCAACTAATTTTAATACAAAATCAATGAAAATTAAACTCAATTATCTTCCGTTTGTTGTCGGAATTCTGTTTTCTCTAAATGGTGTTGCGCAGGCAAATAAATCAAATACAGCTTGGCCTGAAAGTAAAAACGTGAATAAACCATGGGCACGCTGGTGGTGGATGGGAAGCGCAGTAGACAAACCTAATTTGAAATCTAGTTTAATCGATTTTCAAAAAGTGGGAATTGGAGGAGTTGAAATCACACCTATTTATGGAGTTAAGGGAGAAGAGAATAATTTTATTGACTATTTGTCGCCAAAGTACATGGAAATGCTGGGCTACACCGTAAAAATTGCCGATAGTTTAGGTTTACAAGTTGATATGGTTTTGGGAACAGGTTGGCCTTATGGTGGTTCTCAGGTTACACTTCCTCATGCTGCAACTAAATTAGTGGTAGAGAAATATGAGGTTAAGAAAAATGAACAATTTAATAAGGAAATCAATGTAGATCCTGCAAAGGAAAAAGTTCCAGCCCAATTATTAGCGGTTTCGGCTTATGGTGCTGATGGTTCTTATCTTGATTTGACAAGCCAATTGAAAGGAAATGTACTAAATTGGAAAGCTAAAAAAACAAATTATACGCTCTATGCTGTTTTTGCTGGAAAAACAGGTCAGCAGGTAAAACGCGCTGCGCCAGGTGGAAAAGGTTACACTTTAGATCATTATTCAGAAGAAGCATTGAATGCTTATGTAGTTCCTTTTGATAAAGCATTAGTAGGTTTTGAAGGAAAATTAAGAGCTATTTTTAATGATAGTTATGAAGTATACGGTACCGATTTTACGCCACTATTTTTACAGGAATTTGAAAAACGCAGAGGTTATGATTTGAAAAAATATCTTCCGCAGTTATTGAGTAAAGAAGATTCTGAAATTGGAAACAGAGTAAAAAGTGATTATAGAGAAACGCTTTCTGATCTATTATTGAATAAATTTGATTTGCCTTGGACTAAATGGGCTAATTCGAAAAATTATAAAACCAAGTTACAAGCGCATGGTTCGCCTGGGAATTTAATTGACTTGTATGCTTCGGCAGATATTCCAGAGTGTGAAACTTTTGGTTCAATGCCTTATGATATTCCAGGATTCCGTCGTGAAAAAGAAGATATCAGAGAAGGTGATGCTGATCCTGTGATGTTGAAATTTTCTTCTTCGGCGGCACATATTTCAGGTAAACCATTAACATCTTCAGAAAGTTTTACATGGTTGAGAGATCATTTTAAAACGGCTTTGTCACAATGTAAACCTGAAGTAGAAGACTTGATGCTTAACGGAATCAATCACGTTTTTCTTCATGGATCTACTTATTCGCCTAAAAAAGCCGAATGGCCAGGATGGAAATTTTATGCTTCTGTGAATTTTAATGCTACTAATTCTATTTGGGAAGATGCTCCGGGATTGTTCAATTACATTGCTAATTGTCAATCGATATTGCAATCAGGAAAACCAGATAATGAAACGCTTTTGTATTATCCAGTTTATGATACTTGGGGAAAAAGCTTAGAAGGGAATTTGTTTTTCCAATTTAAAATTCACTCTTTGAAAGAATGGTTGCATGGAACACCATTTTATGAGACAACTAAGAAATTAATGGCTAATGGTTATGGGGTTGATTTTATTTCTGATGCTTTTATTGCTCAGGCTAGTGTAAAAGACGGAATGCTTGTATTACCTGGAGGTAAATACAAATCATTAGTGGTGCCAAATTGCGATAAAATGCCATTGGCAACTTTAGAAAAATTGATTGCTCTGAAAAAAGCCGGAGCGCACATTATTTTTGAAGGTTTACCAAAATCAGTTCCTGGATTTAAAGATTATGAAGTTCAAAACGAAAAATTAGCGACATTACTTTCGTCTAATAAAACAATAATTGATCCAGTTAGTGATTTGTTTAAAGCTTTAGCTGACGCCAATGAACAACCAGAAACATTGGTGAAAACTGGTTTAAAATTCATCAGAAGAGATTTAGATGGAGAAAAAGTTTATTATTTAGTGAATCATACTGCTAAAACAATCGAAGGATTTATTCCTTTGGCTGTAGCCAATAAAGAAGTATTGATTTTAGATCCATTGAATAGAAATGTTGGTAATGCGATTGTTAAAAAAGAAGGGCAAACTACTTTGGTGAAACTTCGAATAGAATCAGGACAATCTTTTATTTTGAAAACAGAAAATACTGCCTCTGAAAAACCTTGGAAGTATTATGAAGCAACTGCAGAGCCAATTGCTTTGAAAGGAGATTGGAAATTGACTTTTGAAAAAGGAGGGCCAACTTTACCAGCTCCGGTAAAAGTAAGTACTTTAGGATCCTGGACTAAAATTAACCCTGAGACCGAAGCTTTTTCAGGAACAGCATTGTATACTTTACAATTTGATGCTCCAAAAGTAGCTGCGGATAACTGGAAATTAAATTTAGGCGATGTGAGAGAAAGTGCTAAAATTTGGTTGAACGGAGAATATATTGGCGATGCCTGGTCAGTGCCATTTACTATCAATTTAGGAAAATTGAAGAAAGGGAAAAATGAATTAAAAATTCAGGTAACTAATCTTTCTGCAAATAGAGTTATTGATATGGAAAAGAAAGGTAAGGAATGGAAAATTTTCTACGAAATCAATATGGTCGACAAAGATTATAACAAATTTGATGCGACTAAATGGTCTCCAATGCCTTCAGGATTATTAGGGCCAGTTACCATAACTCCTTTAAAGAATTAGGATTCACTTTAAATTCTTAGCAATAAAAAAAACTTCCTAAGTGCTCCAGATTTATAGAGTATTTAGGAAGTTTTTCTTTTTAAGAGATATTCTTCTAAATTTTCCACCCTTTAGGGATGGGGAAAGAAAATTTATTTTTTAAACCATTTCGTGTTTTCTATGTTTGAACTAGAACGAATTATAATGGAATCAGAAGTTGTTCCTTTAATGTCGAGTTCTGTTGTTTTGGGTGTTTTAAAATCAATTTGATCAAAAACAATATTTTTAGAATCTAATAAAAACAATGTCGAATTTTTTGCTGTAATCGAAATGTTTTTAAAATTAGCATCTTGAAGATCATGGGCATCAAATAATTCGTCGCAATTTACTTTGGCATTTTTAATATTTAAATGTTTAACCGGCGACTCAGGAATACCAAAAACCTTTATAAAAGTGGTGCAGTTTTCGACAATAATATCTTTAATAATAATATCTGTAAATTTTGGTGTCAGTTTATTAACTGCTCTTGCTGGTAAACGATCGGCAAGATCTCCAACACTGCCAGACGAGCCTAACATATCCCATTTTATTGCTGTTTGGTCAAGATTCATTCGGATGCGTTCGTAAGTGAGATTTTCTCCGCCACCACCGCGAGATCTTCTGGTTTTGAATCGGATTCCTACTCCCGAATCTTTAAAAACACAATCGTGAACATATAGATTTCTAATCATTCCTGCTGTCTCGCTTCCACAAGTAATTCCGCCATGTCCTTTTAAAGCAAGACAATAACGTACCACCACATTTTCGGTGGACTTGTTTACTCTAATGCCATCTTCTCCTCTTCCGGCTTTCATAGTAAAGCAGTCATCGCCAGTACTTAGATTGCAATATTCGATTAATACATTTTTGCTGGATTCAATATCAATTCCGTCGCCGCGAGGAGTATTTACCGAATTTACGGTTACGCCACGAATAATTACATTGTCACAGTAAATTGGAACAATATTCCAAAAAGCAGAATTTTCTAAAGAAACTCCTTCGATATAAACTTTTTTGCAATTGATAGGAGAAATAAACATAGGTGGGAAAATCCAGTCTTGTTTCGTTCCATCAACAATTCGTTCCGCTACAGGAGTATTAGGATTAATAACATTGTCGATTACATCTTTTGTTAAAATTCGGTCGCGGATAGATCCTTTTTGAGGACCCACTAGTTTTCCATTTCCAGTTACGGCAATATTTGTAGCACCATTAGCATAAATACAAGCACCGAGTGACATGACTTCAATTCCTTCAATTCGGGTAAAAACTACCGGAAGAAAATCTTTTATTTCACCGCTAAAAATGAGTTGCGCTTCATTATCTAAATGAAAATTAATATTGTCTTTCAGTTGGATTCTTCCAGTAAGCCATTTTCCATTTGGAACAACAATAGTTCCTCCTCCTTTAGCACTTAATTGATCAATCGCTTTTTGAATTGTAGTAGTATTTATTTCAGTTGAAGAAAGTGTTAGTGTAACTTTTTCTGATGGGAAAGTTGGTTTTGTAAATTGGATGGTTTTAAAGGGAGCTTTTACAGGCGCAATTTCTGCCGAAAGCATTTTTACACCCACTTCATTTTCTGTTGGAATGGTTGCTAATGTTTTTGAATTGTTCCGATTTTTCTTTGTGTTGCAACAAAGTAATGTTACAGATGCTAAAGCAAGTATTGTTACTGTTTTTAATTTATTCATTATTTAGATTATATTTGATTGTATAAATGAAGTGTCAAATTTATTTAAAAGAAAGTTTTTCTATTTTGTTAGCTGTCAATTGTTTGATGATTGTGTTTTATTATTTGATGTTAAAAAAAGATTTTTTTTGTTTTTTTGGCAGAATTATTGAGCAATCCCAAGTTATTATTTTTTTAAATTTATTCAAATAATTTTTTCTTCCAGTCGCAATTTTAGTGCCGAAAATCAATTGTTAATTTAATTTAACAGGATGCAACAGGACGGGAAATAGAGAGTCTAAAGCTATTTTTACCTAATTAATTATTTTTTATCAAAAATATAAACTTTAAATACATTATTAATCCCAAAAAAAAGTAAACAAATGAAGAAACTAGTTTTAATCTTTACGTCCTTTTTATTATACAGTTCTGTTTCGGTAGCTCAGCAACCTTTTGACAAAAAAGCAGTTTTGGCTCAAATGGAATTGGCTAATAAATATTTCATGGATAAATGGCCTGATACAGGTAAAACTATTGTGACTAACAGAGAGCGTCCAAGTAATATCTGGACTCGTGGTGTTTATTATGAAGGATTAATGGCTTTGCACGAAATTTATCC
>NCET01000444.1 GCA_002280815.1 Flavobacteriales bacterium 32-34-25
ACAGGAACAATTGTAGATGTGCGTTTGGTTTTTAAAATGGCACTCGAAAAAGGCGCAACTGCTTTAATATTGTGTCATAATCATCCGTCGGGGACATTAGTTCCAAGTGATGCCGATAAACAAATTACTAAGAAATTAAAGTTGGCAGGCGATAGTTTAGATGTTAAAGTTTTGGATCATTTGATTGTAACAGAGACAAAATATTTTAGTTTTGTGGATGAAGGAATTTTTTAAAAGCGAAAATGAAAATTGATAATATAAAAGATGTTTTTTTTGATTTAGATCATACCCTTTGGGATTTTGATAAAAATTCTAAAATTACTTTCGAGACTATTTTTGCTCGAAAGCATCCATCGGTTAGTATCGATTCGTTTATTGCTCATTATATTCCGATTAATCAGGCCTGTTGGAAATTGTATCAATACGATAAAATAACACATCAGCAGTTGCGTTACGATCGATTGAAATTGTCTTTTGATGCTATCAATTATGAAATTTCAGATACAGAGATCGACCATATTTCGCACGAATATATCGATTTGCTGACCGAAAATAATCATCTTTTTGATGGCACTTTTGAGATATTAGATTATTTAATTGGAAAATATAAGTTGCATGTTATTACCAATGGTTTTGCTCATGTACAAGTGAAGAAGCTTACCAATGCTAATTTAAACGCTTATTTTTCGACAATAACTAATTCGGAAATGGCGGGAGTTAAAAAACCAAATCCTATTATCTTTGAATATGCTTTGGATTTGGCTCAAGCCAAAAAAGAAACAAGTATCATGATTGGCGATTCCATCGAAGCTGATGTTTTAGGAGCATTAGACGCAGGAATTGATGCTATTTATTTTAACGAAAGCAAACAGGAAATAGGCCATAATATTAAACAAATCAATCATTTATTAGAACTTAAAAATTATCTATAAATTATTTTATCATTGATTGAAATCTTTGAAGCAACTAATTCAATAAGATACAATCTATATTACTATAAACTAACAAACAAAACTTACCTAATATGAAAAAACAATTGCTATTACTTTTATTGCTTGTATCCAGTTATGGATTTGCACAATCTTTAAACGATTATAAAACGGTAATCGTACCATTAAAATTTGAATTCTTAAAATCAGAAAACCAATATAGAATCTCTACTTTGTCGAAATTTAATTTGAATAAAGTGGGCTTTGATGTGTATTATTCGAATCAGGTTGTTCCAAATGAGATAAACAGATGTGCTGTTTTGAATTATGATATTGTTAAGGATAATGCTTTTTTAGTAACAAAACTCTATATTACTTTTAAAGATTGTTATGGTAAAATTGTGTACCAGTCAGAATTAGGAACGAGTAGAGAAAAAGAATTTCAACTAGCTTATACCGATGCCTTGAATAAAGCATTTACTTCGCTTTATGAGTTAGAATACCAATACAATGGAGGAACAAATGTTGCTTTGGACGAAAAACCGGAAAAGAAAGAAAAGTTAGAAAAAGTAGAAAAACAAGAAATAGCCGAGAAAGTTGAAAAAACCGAACAAGCTATACCATCTGTTGTTATTGATCCAAACGAATTGCTTTTTGCACAACCTTTAGCAGGTGGAAATTATCAGTTAATTGACAGTAAACCGAGTGTGGTGATTAAACTTTATAAAACCTCAGATGCTAATTCTTTCTTAGCTCAAAAAGGAAATCAGCAAGGTGTTTTGATTAAAAAAGAAAATCAATGGTTTTTTGAATATTATCAAAATGATCAATTAGTTTCCGAAAAGATAAACGTTAAGTTTTAGTTCAGATTTCAGATTTCAGATTTCAGATTTCAGATTTCAGATTTCAGATTTCAGATTTCAGATTTCAGATTAAGAATGTTAATCATCTAATCTGGAATCTGATTTTTTTTACTCCTAACTCCCAACTTCTAACTTTTCCTAATAACCATATTTGTCTTTCCAACGGTTTTTAAGAAATTCACGAGTCGAATTTTCCCTTGAATTATTTCCTGGGACATAAATTGGCGTGTTTTCTATTTCCTTGGGTAAATATTCTTGTTCTGCAAAATTATTAGCATATTCATGCGAATATTTATAATCTTCTCCATAACCTAATTCTTTCATCAACTTAGTTGGTGCATTGCGTAAATGTTGTTTTACAATTTGCTGAGCTGTATTAATCGCCATATACGATGCATTGCTTTTAGGTGAAGTTGCTAAATAAATAGCGCATTGACTCAGTAAAATTCGGCTTTCGGGATAACCAATAGTGGTTACAGCCTGAAAGGTATTATTAGCCATAATTAAAGCCGTAGGATTGGCATTTCCAATGTCTTCACTAGCCGAAATAAGTAATCTTCTGGCAATAAATTTTACATCTTCGCCACCTTCAATCATTCGGGCTAACCAATAAACAGCGCCATTGGGGTCGCTTCCGCGAATGGATTTAATAAAAGCCGAAATAATGTCATAATGTTGTTCACCACTTTTGTCATACAACACCGTATTTTGTTGTACTAATTCAAAAACGCGGTTATTGGTAATGATAATTTCGTCTTTAGCCGAAGCGTTTACGACCAATTCGAAAATATTCAATAGTTTGCGTCCATCTCCACCTGATAGTCGCAATAACGCTTCGGTTTCTTCTAATTGTATATTCTTAGTTTGTAAATAAGTATCCGTTTTCATGGCACGTTGTAAAAGCGATTCTAAATCAGCTTTTGTAAACGCATTCAAAGTATAAACCTGACAACGCGAAAGTAGAGCGGGAATGACTTCAAAACTTGGATTTTCTGTTGTAGCACCAATGAGTGTAATCCAGCCTTTTTCGACCGCAGCCAATAAGGAATCCTGCTGCGATTTGCTAAAACGATGGATCTCATCAATAAACAAAATAGGGTTTTTAGCAGTGAAAAGTCCGCCACTTTGTTTGGCTTTTTCAATTACATCTCGAATGTCTTTCACGCCCGAATTAATAGCGCTTAAGATAAAAAAAGGACGTTGCGATTCCTGCGCAATAATTTGAGCCAAAGTCGTTTTTCCTGTTCCTGGCGGTCCCCAAAATATTAATGACGGAATAATTCCTTTGGCAATTTGTTGCGTCAAAGAACCGTTTGGACCAACCAAATGTGATTGACTGATGTATTCGTCTAATTTTTGTGGGCGTATGCGTTCTGCTAGTGGTGCTTCCATTTTTTTAAATCTGAAATCAATCCCGATAGTTCGGGAC